>SEHC01000334.1 GCA_004173415.1 Lysobacteraceae bacterium | reverse complement strand
CGCGCCTTCGTGGTCGACAACCCCTGGTCGGCCACGTTCGTGTCCTGGGTGCTGGCCAAGGCCGGCCTGCCCGGCTTCCGCAATTCGGCCAGCCACGTCGATTACGTGCGTGATGCCTATCTGCGCGGTGGCGACAACGCCTACCAGTACCTGGATCCGGCCCGCGCCCGGGCGGCCGTGGGCGACCTGCTGTGCTACGTGCGCGGCAATGACCGCGCCTATGGCTATGCGGGACTGGTCTCGGTGGTCCAGGCCCCCAGCGGCGGCCTCAACATGCATTGCGAGATCGTGGTGGCGGCCAATCCCGGCGGTGATTCGATGGCCTACCTGATCGGTGGCAACGTGCAGCAGGGCGTGACCATGCGCCTGCTGCGGCTCAACCGCAACGGCGAGTTCTGGAGCCTGCCGCAGTGGTCCGGCGGCGAAGACACCTGCGCGCCCGACAACGCAGGCGCCTGCAACTTCAACCGCCAGGACTGGGCGGTGCTGTTGAAACTCAAGAACCCGGCCCTGCTGGCGCAACTGCCGCGCACCGCCGAATTCACCCCGGCCACCCTGCTTGCCACCCCGCCACCGAGCTGCTGCGTCAACTGCGTGGTCGGTTCCGGCGTACCGCGCTGCCCGGCGCAAGTCACGCCTTAGTCACGCCTTAGTCATGCCCTGGCCATGCTTGGCCAGGCCGGGCGAATTCGGCGCTATCGGCGCGGGAGGCGCGCCCGCCACTCACAGCGAGGCGACGGTCTGCTCGCCTTCCTGCTGCAGCAGCGTCTCGGCGCGCGCCCGCTGCTCGGCGTCGAAGGCATGCACGACCACCGCCGACTGGCCTTGGGCGAGCGCCGACAGCACCGAGTGCACGTACCGATCCTGGTCCGGGCGCAGGGTGAACAGCCCGCCTAGGAACAGGCCGGCCACCGCGCCGAAGAACAGCAGCACCAGGAACGCCGCAACCGCCGATTGCACGATCATCGGAATGCCCATCGCATACATCACCGCGAACGCAACCATGCCCAGCACCGCGCCGAGCACGCCCAGCTTGGCGTGGGCACGCAGCATGGTGCGGAAGATGCCGTGGCTTTCGGGCTCCAGCTTGACCCCGGCGGACTTCTCGCCGGGACGCAGCACCTGCACCTGCGCATCGGCCAGGCCCAGCGCCTGGCGCACCCGCGCAGCGGCCGCGCTGGCCGCGTCGGCGCTGGGGAAGATCGCGGCAACCTTGTGGTTGGATGCTTCGCCGCTGATTCGGAATAGATCGGCCATGGCGTGCTCCTCGGCGTTATCGCTGCATCAGCATTGCGACCCACCATCCCGCCAGCGCCGTTGCCGAGGCGTGAAGCGCGACGCGGCGGGCGTCACGCGGCAGCGGCAAAAACGCCAATGCAACCTGGCACCGCTGATGGCGGGATCGGCGGCGCGCGCGGCGCTGCAGACAGCCGGCGCGGCGGCGGGATTGCGGGTTGCGAGGCGGGCCGGGCGGTAGCGCCGGGCCGGCGGATGCTTCAGGCCTTGCCGGTTTCCCGCGGCGGCTCCGCCTGGCCCGCGGCCGCTGCGGCCTCGCGCAGCACCGGTGCCGCGAACGGATCCGGACCGGGGGTGCGGCCGAACACGACCGGACGGGTCACCCCGCGATAGCGGCCGATGACCGGATGCTGGATGTCGCCGACCATGCCTTCGGCCAGCACCTGCGGATGGTCGAACATGTCCTCGACCTTCAGCGCCGCCGCGCACGGCACTTCGTCGCCGAAGATCGCTTCCCATTCCCGCGCCGTGTGCCGCAGCAACGCCGCATGCAGGTGCGGGACGATCTCGCCGGCATGCTCGGCGCGTTTGCGCACGCTGTCGTAGCGTGCGTCGGCATGCAGCGCCTGCAGGCCGGTGCGCTCGCACAGCGCCTTCCAGAAACGCGGCGTGTTGGCCGACAGGTAGAGATGGCCCTCGCGCGCCGGATGGATGCCGGTGACTCCGCCCGAGCGCATGTCGCGGCCGATGTCCAGCGATTCGCCTTCGGCCCAGATCATCCGCGCCGACTGCATGGTCAGCGCGCTGCGCAGCAACGACACGCCGACGAACTGTCCCAGCCCGCTGCGCTCGCGTTCGTACAACGCCGAGGACACGCCCGCGGCGAGCAGGGCCGCCGCGTAGTAGTCGACCACCGAACCATAGATGATCTCCGGTGCGCCACCGCGCTTGCCCTGCAGCGCGCACATGCCGGTCATGGTCTGCAGCACCTGGTCGTAGCCGGCCTTGTCCTTCATCGGCCCGCTTTCGCCATAGCCGGTGACCGCGCAATACACCAGGCGCGGATTGATCAGGTTGAGCTGGTCGTGGTCGATGCCCAGGCGCCGGGGCACGCTGGGGCGGAAGTTGTGCACCAGTACGTCGGCCTCGCGCACCAGCCTGAGCAGCGCGGCCAGGTCATGGGGCTGCTTCAGGTCCAGGGTGATGCCCTGCTTGCTGCGGTTGACCCCGATGAAGGCGCGGCTTTCGGCCTGCAGCGTGGAGGGATAGTTGCGCAGGTTGTCGCCGCCGGGCGGCTCGACCTTGAGCACGTCGGCGCCCTGGTCGGCCAGCAGCGTGCAGCCGTACGGACCGGCGATATACGCGCTGAGGTCCAGCACGCGCACGCCGCTCAGCGGACCGGCGGCACCGGTGCGTCCGGCGAAGGTGAAAGCGGAAGCGGTGGCCATAAGGTCTCCCTTACCCCGGTGACGACATCGGCGAAAAGTCTGGGCCATGGCCGCGACCTTGAACAGGATCGCCGGCTAGCTTCTGACGGCACAATTTCTTGCTTGAGGAGCGCATCTCACCTGGGCGCTTCGGTACCCGGCACGGCCGATCCGGCCGGCGCCAGCGACATCCAGGTCAGGCGCCAGGCGCCATCCACCCGTCCACCGGCCCGGTAGTAGGGCTCCAGCAGCAGCGGCGTGCGGCCCAGGCTGTGCAG
>SEHC01000333.1 GCA_004173415.1 Lysobacteraceae bacterium | reverse complement strand
TACACGCCGGGGGTCTTGATGTCGGTCCAGGCCTCGTTGATCAGGCCCGGGATCGCATCCTGCTTCCAGCCCAACGCCGGCACCCACCAGGCGTGGATCACGTCGTCGGCCGTGATCACAAAACGGATCTTGGTGTCGACCGGGAGGACCAGCGCGTTGTCCACGTCGAGCAGGTAATGCGGATTGGAGGCCACGGTCGGCTGCGCGCCGCTCTGGCGGATGCGGTCCGATTCACGGTCCAGGCGGCTGGTGAATTCGACTTCCTCACCCAGGTACTCGTACTTCCACATCCACTGGTAGCCAGTGACCTTGACGGTCATCTCCGAATCGCGGGTGTCGTACATGGCGATCAGCTTCTTGGTCGCCGGGACCGCCATGACCACCAGGATCAGGATCGGGATCACCGTCCAGATCACCTCGGCCGTGGTGTTGTGGCTGAACTGGGCGGCGACCGCGCCCTTGGACTTGCGGAACTTGAACATCGCATAGCCCATCGCGCCGAACACCAGCACGCCGATGACCACGCAGACCCACAACGCCACCATGTGCGCGTCGTAGGCATGCTGCGAAGAGCTGGTGACGCCCTTGCCCATGTTCAGCTGCCACGGCTTGGGGTCGGCCGACTGGGCCCAGGCCATCGCCGGCGCCAGCAGTGCGCAGGCCGCGCCCAGGTACCGCGTGACCTGCTTGAAGAAACCATTCGCTTGCGTCATTGCCTAGACCCTTGTGCGTCATCGGTAGCGGCTTGCGGCCGCCAGTAAATCCTGCAATTGCCCTGCCAGCTCCCGGCGTTCGGCCGGTCCGAGGAAGTCGCCTACCTCGACCCGCTTGCCGCTGGAAGCCAGCACAATCCTTCCGCCCTCATCCTCGATAAGCAGGCGAACCCAGCAGGGGTGCGCCCGGAATACCGATTCCTGCTCCACCCTCCTGCCGCCGGTGCGGATGACTTCCACCGAATCGGCATCGATGAGGATGCATTCACCACGTTCTCCGCCCTGCCACGACCAGCGCAGCGCCGCTGCGACGATCGCACTGTGCAGCAGCGCGAAGCCCGGGGCGAAGACATTGCCGGCCAGCCAGCCAAGGCCGGCCACCAGCCACATCGCCCCGGCCAGCGCGATGAACAGCGCCCTGAACTGGGTGGCCGTCAACGCCCGGCGCGGTCGCAGGCTGAGCCTCGAACCATGCCCCCCGGGGAAGGACGGAACCACTTCGATCATGTCGCCACCCGCGCCAACGCAACCGCGGAAAACCCTTGAATGGTAGCTGCCGCACCGCATTGCGGCAAGCCGAAAAGGCTGCCGGCCGCGGCCCCACGCACTACAATGGAGAGCTTCGTCGCACCCATCGCCGGACCCATGACTGCCATTTCCCACGCTACCAGCGGCGATGCCGCGGCCGCGGCCATCCTCGCCCCCGAGCTGCCGACGCCACCCGGGCCGCTGCGCGAGGCCATCACCGCGGCCTGGATGCGCGACGAAACTGAACATGTGCGCGAACTGCTGCCCCAGGCGCGACTGCCCGCGGACGAACAGGCCCGTGCCCAGGCCCTGGCCGCCGACCTGGTCACCCGGGTCCGCGCCCGCGCCCAGGACCAGGGCGCGATCGAGGCCTTCATGCGCCAGTACGACCTGGGCAGCGAGGAAGGCGTGCTGCTGATGTGCGTGGCCGAGGCCCTGCTGCGGATCCCCGACCAGGACACCGCCGACAAGCTGATCCGCGACAAGCTGGGCGATGCGGACTGGAAGAAACACGTCGGCGGCAGCGACTCGGTGCTGGTCAATGCCTCGACCTGGGGCCTGATGCTGACCGGCAAGCTGGTCAGCCTCAACGACCTGACCCGCCACGACGTGCGCGGCGCCTTCAAGCGCCTGGTCGGCCGGGTCGGCGAGCCGGTGATCCGCCTGGCCGTGCGCCAGGCGATGCGGATCATGGGCCACCAGTTCGTGATGGGTCGGACCATCGGCGAGGCGTTGGCCCGCAGCCGGAAGGGCGACAATGCGAACTACCGCTATTCCTTCGACATGCTGGGCGAGGGCGCCCTCACCTCGAAGGATGCAGCGCGCTACCTGGAGGCCTACCGCAAGGCCATCCATTCAATAGGCAAGACCGGGCCGTTCGCCGAGGTCTTCGCCGCGCCCAGCATCTCGATCAAGCTGTCGGCGCTGCACCCGCGCTATGAGCACGCCAAGCGCGAGCGGGTCATGGCCGAACTGGCCCCCGGCATCCTCGAGCTGGCCCAGCTGGCGAAGTCCTACGGCATCGGCTTCACCATCGATGCCGAGGAAGCCGACCGCCTGGAGCTGTCGCTGGACCTGATCGAAGCCACCTTCTCCGACCCGTCGCTGGACGGCTGGGAAGGCTATGGCCTGGCCGTGCAGGCCTACCAGAAGCGCACCCCGTACGTGATCGACTTCCTCGCCGACCTGGCGCGGCGGGTCGGCCGGCGCATGCCGGTACGCCTGGTCAAGGGCGCCTACTGGGACGCCGAGATCAAGCGCGCGCAGGTCGAAGGCCACCCCGGCTACCCGGTGTTCACCCGCAAGCCCAACACCGACGTGTCCTACCTGGCCAATGCGCGGCGCATGTTCGCGAACATCGATGCCTTGTATCCGATGTTCGCGACGCATAACGCGCAGACGATTGCGGCGATCCGCGCTTTGTCCCTTCTCCCGTCGGGAGAAGGTGCCCGCAGGGCGGATGAGGGGACGGAGCATCCAACTGCTGACGCCCGCGCCGTACCCTCACCCCAACCCCTCTCCCGACGGGAGAGGAGCTTCGAGTTCCAGAAGCTCCACGGCATGGGCGATGACCTGTATGCCGAAGTGATCCCCGCCGATCGCCTGGGCGTGCCCTGCCGGGTGTACGCGCCGGTCGGCTCGCACGAAGACCTGCTGCCGTACCTGGTGCGGCGCCTGCTGGAGAACGGCGCCAACTCCAGCTT
>SEHC01000020.1 GCA_004173415.1 Lysobacteraceae bacterium | reverse complement strand
GTTTCAGGTGGCGTCGACTCTTCGGTGGCGGCGCTGCGGCTGGTCCAGTCGGGCGACGCGGTCGCCGGCCTGTTCATGCAGAACTGGGCCGACGACGGCAGTGGCGAATGCCGCGCCGAGGAGGACCGACGCGACGCGGTGGCGGTCTGCGGCAAGCTGGGCATCGCTTTCCACTTCCGCGATTTTTCCCGCGAGTACTGGGACGGCGTGTTCGCCCATTTCCTGGCGGAATATGCGGCCGGGCGGACGCCCAACCCGGACGTGCTCTGCAACCGGGAAGTCAAGTTCAAGCACTTCCTGGATGCCGCGCGCGAGCTCGGCGCCGAGAAGATCGCGACCGGGCACTATGCGCGCATCGCCGAAGCCAGCGGCCGCTGGAAGCTGCTGCGCGCCGTGGACCGGAGCAAGGACCAGAGCTATTTCCTGCACCAGTTGGGCCAGGCGCAACTGGCGGCAACATTGTTCCCGGTAGGCGAACTGCAGAAGTCGGACCTGCGCGGGATCGCCAGGGAAGCCGGGCTGCCCACCCATGACAAGAAGGATTCGACCGGCATCTGCTTCATCGGCGAGCGCGACTTCCGCGAGTTCCTGGGTCGCTACCTGCCGGCCAGGCCGGGCGAGATGCGCGACCCGGCCGGGAACCGGATTGGCGAACATCCAGGCGTTTTCTATTTCACCCTGGGCCAGCGCGAGGGACTGCAGATCGGCGGGGTGCGCGGCCGCGCGGCGGCGCCCTGGTACGTGGTCGGCAAGGACGTGGCCAACAACGTGCTCTACGTGGACCAGGATACCGCCAGCCCCTACCTGCATTCGTCGACCCTGTGGTCGGAAGACGCGCACTGGGTAGCCGGCAGCCCGCCCGCCAGGAATTTCGAATGCACCGCGCAGACCCGCTATCGCCAGGTCGACGAGCCCTGCCAGGTCGCGGTGGCCGATGACGGCACCCTGGCCGTGCGCTTCCAGCGCCCGCAACGCGCGGTGACCCCCGGCCAGTCGGTCGTCCTCTACCTTGGGGATGAATGCCTGGGCGGCGCGGTCATCGCCCGCACCGATGCCCCTCTCGAACAATCAATCCCGGAGCAAGCAGCTTGAGCAGGCCCCTTTCCGAACGCGTCCTCGCTCTGGCCGGCGTGATCCAGGCCCTGGCCCAGGTCCGGCGCATCGCCGAGACCGGCCAGTCCGATGCGGCGGTGGTGCAGACCGCGCTGGAAAGCGTGTTCCGCATCGATGCCGACACGCCCGAGGCGGTCTATGGCCGTGTCGCCAACCTCGCCCCCGGCCTGCGCCTGCTGCGCGACTACTTCAACAAGCAGCCGAGCGGCGACGAGGCACTGCCGCGCCTGGCCTTGTCGGTCCTGCAGCTGGAGCGCCGTTTCGTCGGCGAGTCGCAGACCGTGGCCGCGGTCAGCCACGGCATCGCCGGGATCGCCCCGCAGGCCGGCACCTCCGGCAGCACCCATCCGGAAGTGCTCGCAGCCCTGGGCGGCCTGTATGCGGACACCATCAGCCACCTTCGTCCCCGGGTCATGGTCCAGGGCAACCCGCACTACCTGGGACAGCCCGGCGTGGTCGCCGAGATCCGCGCCATCCTGCTGGCCGCGGTGCGTTCGGCGGTCCTCTGGCGGCAACTCGGCGGCAGCTTCTGGGACCTGCTGTTCTCGCGCCGGGCGATGGCCGACGCGGCCAGCGAGTGGCTGCGCTAGCGTTTCCGGAGAGTACGCGCCGCAAAGGAAAAAACCCGGCCTGAGCCGGGTTTTTCCGTGGTCGATCGCGGTTTTCCGTCAGGCTTCGACGGAGTCGGCCACTTCCTTGTAGTCCTGGATCTGGTCGAAGTTCATGTACCGGTAGATCTGGGTGCTGCTGGCCTCCAGCACGCCGATGTCGGCCATGTACTCGGCCTTGGTCGGAATCCGGCCCAGGCGCGAGCAGATCGCCGCCAGTTCGGCCGACCCCAGGTAGACGTTGGAATTCTTGCCCAGGCGGTTGGGGAAGTTGCGGGTGCTGGTCGAGAACACCGTCGCGCCCTCGCGCACCTGCGCCTGGTTGCCCATGCACAGCGAGCAGCCCGGCATCTCCATGCGCGCGCCGGCGGTGCCGAAGGTGCCGTAGTGGCCTTCCTTGGTCAGTTCGGCGGCATCCATCTTGGTCGGCGGCGCGACCCATAGCTTAGTCGGGATGTCGCGCTTGCCTTCCAGCAGCTTGGAAGCGGCGCGGAAATGGCCGATGTTGGTCATGCAGGAGCCGATGAACACTTCGTCGATCTTCGCGCCCGCCACTTCCGACAGGGTCTTCACGTCGTCCGGATCGTTCGGGCAGGCCAGGATCGGCTCATGCACGTCGGCCAGGTCGATCTCGATGACCGCGGCATACTCGGCATCGGCATCGCGCTCGAGCAATTGCGGGTTGGCCAGCCAGGCTTCCATGGCCTTGATCCGGCGGGTGATGGAACGCACGTCCTGGTAGCCCTCGGCGATCATCCACTTCAGCATCACGATGTTGCTGTTGATGTATTCGATGATCGGCGCCTTGTCCAGGTGCACGGTGCAACCGGCGGCCGAGCGCTCGGCCGAGGCGTCGGACAGCTCGAATGCCTGCTCGACCTTGAGGTCCGGAAGGCCTTCGATCTCGAGGATGCGGCCGGAGAAGATGTTCTGCTTGCCCTGCTTGGCCACGGTCAGCAGGCCTGCCTTGATAGCGTACAGCGGGATCGCGTTGACCAGATCGCGCAGGGTCACGCCCGGCTGCAGGCTACCTTTGAAGCGGACCAGGACCGATTCCGGCATGTCCAGCGGCATCACCCCGGTGGCGGCGGCGAAGGCGACCAGGCCGGAGCCTGCCGGGAACGAGATGCCGATCGGGAAGCGCGTGTGCGAGTCGCCGCCGGTGCCGACCGTGTCGGGCAGCAGCATGCGGTTGAGCCAGCTGTGGATGATGCCGTCGCCCGGACGCAGCGGGATGCCGCCACGGGTGCTGATGAAGGCCGGCAGTTCATGGTGGGTTTTCACGTCCACCGACTTCGGATAGGCGGCGGTATGGCAGAAGGACTGCATCACCAGGTCGGCCGAGAAGCCCAGGCAGGCCAGGTCCTTCAGCTCGTCGCGGGTCATCGGGCCTGTGGTGTCCTGCGAGCCGACCGAGGTCATCCGCGGTTCGCAATAGGTGCCCGGGCGCATGCCCTTGCCTTCCGGCAGGCCGCAGGCGCGGCCGACCATCTTCTGTGCCAGGGTGAAGCCCTTGCCGGTGTCGGCGGGCACCTGCGGCAGGCGGAACAGCGTCGAATGCGGAAGACCCAGCGCCTCGCGGGCCTTGGCGGTCAGGCCACGGCCGATGATCAGCGGAATGCGCCCACCGGCACGCACTTCGTCGAACAGTACCTCGGACTTGACCTGGAACTCGGCGATCACCTTGCCATCCTTCAGGGCCTTGCCATCGTAGGGACGCAGTTCGACTACATCACCCATGTCCATCTGGGTGACGTCGAGCTCGATCGGCAAGGCGCCGGCGTCTTCCATGGTGTTGTAGAAAATGGGCGCGATCTTGCTGCCCAGGCACACGCCGCCGAAGCGCTTGTTGGGGATGAACGGAATGTCCTCGCCGGTGAACCACAGCACCGAGTTGGTGGCGGACTTGCGCGAGGAGCCGGTGCCGACCACGTCGCCGACATAGGCGACCAGGTTGCCCTTTTCCTTCAGCGATTCGATGAACTTCACCGGGCCGCGCTTGCCGTCTTCTTCGGGAGTGATGCCATCGCGCTTGTTCTTCAGCATGGCCAGCGCGTGCAACGGGATGTCCGGGCGGGTGGTCGCATCGGGTGCCGGCGACAGGTCGTCGGTGTTGGTCTCGCCGGTCACCTTGAGCACGGTGACGGTCAGGCTCTGCGGGACTTCCGGCCGGCTGGTGAACCACTCGGCCTCGGCCCAGCTGCGGAGCACGCCCTGCGCGTGCACATTGCCGGCGTCGGCCTTGTCCTTGACATCGTGGAAGGCGTCGAACATCAGCAGGGTCTTCTTCAACGCCTCCGCGGCGATCGCGCCGAGCTGCGCGTCGTCCAGCAACTCGACCAGCGGATGGATGTTGTAGCCGCCCAGCATGGTGCCGAGCAGTTCGGTGGCGCGTTCGCGGCTGATCAGCGCGCACTGCTCGGAACCGAACGCCACGGCTGCCAGGTAGGACGCCTTGACCTTCGCCGCCTCGTCCACGCCGGCCGGCACGCGATGGGTGATCAGGTCGACCAGGAAGGACTCCTCGCCTGCCGGCGGGGCCTTCAGCAATTCGATCACTTCGGCGGTCTGCTGCGCGGAAAGCGGCAGCGGGGGAATCCCGAGCGCGGCTCGGTCGGCAACGTGCTGGCGGTAGGCTTGAAGCATGGTGGTGTCTCCAGGTGGATCGGGTGGAATGCGAAGGCTCAGGCTGCGGGAATTATCAGCTTGAGGCCCTTGAAATAGTCGCGATAGAAGCCGTCGTCGCGGGTGATCAGGCCGTCGCACTGCAACAGCGCATGGGCCCCGATCAGGAAGTCGGGGACCGCACGGGTGCGTGCGCTGCCGCGCTGCCGGTAGCGGCGCTGCATCTCGCCGGCGCGCAAGGTGGACTTGGCTTCCAGGGCATTGAAGCGGATGCTCATTTCCTCGAGCACGCTGAGGGCTTCGGAGCCGTCGCGCAAGGCACTGCAGACTTCAGCCAGGGCCACGTCGCAGATCACCACCGGCCCGTTGCTCAGGCACTGGCGCAGGCAGGCTTCGGCGGCGTCGGCCTGGGGGCCGTTGGCCAGCAGGTCGACCAGCACGGAGGAATCGATGGCGATCATGCTCAGGGTTCGAGCGGGTCGCCGGGGGCGCGGCCACGGATGGCGCGCATGGCCTCGTCGGTGCTCTCGAAGCCATCCAGCTTGAAGCGGCCGCGGGCGCGCGAGATCGCATCGTCCACGCTCTTGCGCAGGACGATGCGGCCGTTCTCCAGTTCGACCTTCAGGATGCTGCCCTTGGTCAGGCCGAGCGCGTCACGCACCGCCTTGGGCAAGGTGATCTGTCCACGTTCGGCGACGGTCGCTTCCATCGGTGCGCTCCTGAAGTATGCCGGAATGATACGTACTTTATAATCCATACTCAAGTCCGCATACTGATGCAAAGACTAGACGTTCCACCACAGCATCACCTGCCTGGCCACTGCGCCGGACATAATGAATGCAAGGTCCGTCCCCCAGGATCGAAGGGCTTGCCGGCTCGGCGCCCTCCCCCAGCTACAGGAGCCTCCCGATGAGCGATTCCTTCGCCACCCGTACTTCCCTGCAGGTCAACGACAAGTCCTACACCTATTTCAGCCTGCCCAGGCTGGGGCAGCAGTTCGACATCGCCCGCCTGCCCTACTCCATGAAGATCCTGCTGGAGAACCTGCTGCGGCACGAGGACGGGGGCATGACCGTGGGCAAGGACCACATCGAGGCCGTGGCCCGGTGGGATGCGAGCCGCGAACCGGATACCGAGATCGCCTTCATGCCGGCCCGCGTGGTCCTGCAGGACTTCACCGGCGTGCCCTGCGTGGTCGACCTGGCCGCGATGCGCGATGCGGTCGCCAGGCTGGGCGGCAGGGCCAGCCAGATCAACCCGCTGATCCCCTCGGAACTGGTGATCGACCATTCCGTGCAGGTCGACGTTTTCGGTCGCGCGGATGCGCTGGACCTCAACGGCAAGATCGAGTTCGACCGCAACAAGGAGCGATACGGCTTCCTGCGCTGGGGCCAGAAGTCGTTCGGCAATTTCAAGGTGGTGCCGCCAAATACGGGCATCGTCCACCAGGTCAACCTTGAAAACCTGGCCAGGGTGGTGATGGAACGGGAAGTCGACGGTGACCTGCTGGCCTTCCCCGACACAGTGTTCGGCACCGATTCGCACACCACCATGATCAATGGCATCGGTGTGCTGGGTTGGGGCGTGGGCGGCATCGAGGCCGAGGCCGCGATGCTCGGCCAGCCCTCCTCCATGCTGATCCCGCAGGTGGTGGGCTTCAAGCTTACGGGCCGGTTGCCGGAGGGCGCCACCGCCACCGACCTGGTCCTGACCGTCACCGAGATGCTGCGCAAGCACGGGGTGGTGGGCAAGTTCGTCGAGTTCTACGGCGACGGCCTGCAGCACCTGCCGCTGGCCGATCGCGCCACGATCGGCAACATGGCGCCGGAGTACGGCGCCACCTGCGGCATCTTCCCGGTCGACGCGGAGTCGCTGACCTATCTGCGCCTGTCCGGGCGCAGCGAGGAGCAGATCGCGCTGGTCGAAGCCTACGCCAGGGCGCAGGGCCTGTGGCACGAGCCCGGCCAGCCCGAAGCGACCTATTCGGCCACCCTGCAGTTGGACATGGCCGAAGTGAAACCTTCGCTAGCCGGCCCCAGGCGGCCGCAGGACCGGGTACTGCTGGGCGACATGAAGGGCAACTTCCGCGACAACGTCGGCAGCATGACCAGCGGCCGCAAGTCCCGGGTCGGTTGTGCGATCGACGAGCTGAAGGCCGAAGGCGGTGCCCAGCCGCAGGCCCAGCACCTGGCGGCCAAGCCGATCTCGAAGATCCGCATCCACGACCAGGATGCCGAACTCAGCGACGGCTCGGTGGTGATCGCGGCAATCACCTCCTGCACCAACACCTCCAACCCGGCGGTGATGGTCGGCGCCGGGCTGCTGGCCCGCAACGCCGTGGCCCGCGGCCTGAAGGCCGCGCCGTGGGTGAAGACCTCGCTCGGCCCGGGTTCGCTGGTGGTCACCGACTATCTACTGAAGGCCGGGCTGATGCAGGACTTGGAGAAGCTCGGCTTCTTCGTGGTCGGCTACGGCTGCACCACCTGCATCGGCAATTCCGGGCCGCTGCCGGACGTGGTCTCCGCCGGCATCGCCGAGAACGACCTGGCGGTGGCCGCGGTGCTGTCCGGCAACCGCAATTTCGAGGGCCGCATCCACGCCGAGGTGAAAATGAACTACCTGGCTTCGCCGCCGCTGGTGGTCGCCTACGCGATCGCCGGTACCGTCGACATCGACCTGACCAGCGAACCGCTGGGCGTGGGCGGGGACGGCCAGCCGGTCTACCTGCGCGACATCTGGCCCAGCAACAAGGAGATCGGCGACACCATCGCCGCGGCCATCGGTCCGGACATGTTCAAGAAGAACTATGCCGACGTGTTCAAGGGGGATACGCGCTGGAACACCATCGCCTCGCCCGATGGCGAACTGTACCAATGGGATCCTGCTTCCACCTACATCAAGAACCCGCCCTATTTCGACGGCATGACCATGCAGGTGGGCAGCATCGAGGACGTGCACGGGGCCCGTGTGCTGGGTCTGTTCGGCGACTCCATCACCACCGACCACATCTCGCCTGCCGGCAGCATCAAGAAGGATTCCCCCGCGGGGCGGTTCCTGCAGGAGCGCGGCGTGCAGCCGGCGGACTTCAACAGCTACGGGTCGCGTCGCGGCAACGATGACGTGATGGTCCGCGGCACCTTCGCCAACATCCGCATCAAGAACCTGATGTTCGGCGGCGAGGAAGGCGGAAACACGCTGTACTTCAGCGCATCCAACCCGGCCGGGGAGAAATTGTCGATCTACGACGCAGCAATGAAGTACAAGGCCGAGGGAGTTCCGCTGGTGGTGTTCGCCGGCAAGGAGTACGGCACTGGCTCATCTCGCGACTGGGCGGCCAAGGGCACCAACCTGCTGGGGGTGAAGGCGGTGGTGGCCGAAAGCTTCGAGCGCATCCACCGTTCCAATCTGGTCGGCATGGGCGTCCTGCCGCTGCAGTTCCGCGAAGGCCAGAATGCGCAGACCCTGGGCCTGCAGGGTTCGGAGACTTTCGACATCACCGGCCTGCGCGACGGCGCCGGCAAGAGCGCCACGATCACTGCCACGCGCATCGACGGCAGCAAGCTGGAGTTCGAAGCGGCGGTGCTGCTGCTGACACCCAAGGAAGTCGAATACTTCCGCAATGGCGGCCTGCTGCATTACGTGCTGCGGCAACTGGCGGGCAGGAAGGCCGGCTAGGGACACGCCGGCCTGGCAATCCCGGGGTGCGCTCCGCGCCCCCGTCGGCTGTGGCCGACGCCATCCACGCCAGGCGTTGTGCAGGTTGAGCCTGGCGGCTCGTCGGTCCGGCATGGACCAGGCCGCCGACCCCCCGCGCAACCCTTGGAGAACCCGCCATGCAAAGATCCTCACCTGCGCTGTCCCTGGCCCGCCTGCTGCTGGCCTGCCCGCTGCTGGCCTGTACTTGGCCGGCGGCAGCGGTCGAGGTTAACGACATGAAGGGCTTCGAGGAGCTGTACGGCCGTTACGCACCTGCCGGCGACTGCAAGCGCCAGCCGCAACTGGTGGTGGACGCCGGGGGCATAACCTTCCAGGTCGCCGGGGCCAGCACCCGGGTCACGAACCCGGAGTTCGCCGCCAGCTTCTTCGGCGGTGCAAGCAACTACGAGGGCATCACCCGCGTGTTCTTCCCGTTCCGCAACAGCAGCCAGGACGGCTATCCGATCCTCATGATGTTCAATGCCGATGAGAAGAAAGGCGTGCTTGCCATCGACGCCCAGGACGAGGGAGGGAAAGGCGGCCCACCACTGGCGCCACGGAACAAGGCGCTGGTCTCGGGCTCGCCCTATGCAAGGTGCAAGTGAGCTCGCCGGTGGGCAGCCGTCTCAATACGAGGGTTCCCATTGCGCGTAGTACACGCGCCATTCGCCTTGATCTTGCCGCCAGCCGCTGGTGATGGCATGGGTTTGTGCGCGATCGGGCACCAGGCGTCCACTGCCCCCGGTGAGGATCAAGCTGAACCGCACCGTGGCCCGATCGCCGTGGATATCGATTTGCGTGGGTCCCCTGGTGATGCCGATGCGAGGATTGGCCAGCACCTGGCTGCGCAGCAGGTTGTGCAGTGCCGCACGGTCGATGCTCTCGTTACCGGTGAAACCTTCGGCCACTCCCTTCATGAAGTCGCCCGGCCTGCCCTCGGCCGCCGCCGACTGCATCAGGTCCAGCTTCGACCTCAATGCCGCTTCGGGCGTATCGGGCCGGCAAGCGCAGCACAGCAGGACCAGCGCGGCCAGCAGGAACCCCCTGGCAGCGGCTGCCGGTTGCCGGGTTGTCCGGCCGGTCGTCAACGGCTTCGTCTTTTCCATCCGGGGCGGTATGCTCTGAAAGTGGAACCTATCATCGCCGTGCGCGCCTGTGCACCGCGAAACCAAAACCCAAGGCCCTGGGGAGGGAATGCAAGATGAGTCAGGATCGTCCGTGGTTCAAGAGCTATCCGAAAGGCGTGTCGCACGAAATCGACATGGGCGAATACCGTTCCATCGTCTCGGTTTTCGACAGCGCGGTCGCCAAGTTCCGCGATCGGCCGGCCTTCTCGAACTTCGGAAAATCCCTCACCTACGCCGAGATCGACGCACAGAGCCGCCACTTCGCTGCCTATCTGCTCGGCGAGTTGAAGTTCAAGAAGGGCGACCGCGTCGCCATCATGATGCCCAACTGCCTGCAGTACCCCATCGCCATCTTCGGAATCCTGCGCGCAGGGATGACCGTGGTCAACGTCAACCCCATGTACACGGCGCGGGAACTCAAGCACCAGTTGATCGATTCGGGCGCTTCGGCATTGCTGGTGGTCGACAACTTCGGCCACACCGTGCAGGAGGTGATCGCCGACACGCCGGTGAAGCAGGTCATCACCACCGGCCTCGGCGACCTGCTGGGCTTCCCCAAGGGCGCGCTGATCAACTTCGTGCTCAAGTACGTCAAGAAGCTGGTCCCGGACTATGACCTCCCCGGCGCGATCCGCTTCAAGGACGCGCTTACCCTGGGCCGCATGCACACGCTGCCCGAGATCGACATCGACAGCGAGGACATCGCTTTCCTGCAATACACCGGCGGCACCACCGGCGTGTCGAAGGGCGCCATGCTGACCCACCGCAACATGGTGGCCAACATGCAGCAGGCCGGCGAGTGGGTGGGCACCGGCCTGGACTTCGGCAACGAGGTGATCATCACCGCGCTGCCGCTGTACCACATCTTCGCCCTCACGGCGAACGGACTGGTGTTCATGAAACTGGGCGGCCTCAACCACCTGATCAGCAACCCGCGCGACATGCCTGGGTTCGTGAAGGAGTTGCAGAACACCCGGTTCACCGCCATCACCGGCGTCAACACGCTGTTCAATGGCCTGCTCAATACACCCGGATTCGACAAGGTCGACTTCTCCAATCTGAAGATGACCCTGGGTGGCGGCATGGCGGTGCAGCGCGCCGTTGCCGAGAAATGGAAGAAGATGACTGGGGTGACCCTGGTGGAGGCGTACGGTCTGACCGAGAGTTCGCCCGCCGCCTGCATCAATCCGATGGACCTGAAGGATTACAACGGCGCCATCGGCCTGCCTATCCCGTCGACCGACGTCTGCCTCAAGGCCGATGACGGAAGCCTGGTCACCACGCTGGGCGAAGTTGGCGAACTATGCATCAAGGGCCCGCAGGTGATGAAGGGTTACTGGCAGCGCCCCGAGGAGACGGCCAACGTGATCGATGACGATGGCTGGCTGCATACCGGCGACATGGCAAAGATGGATGCGGACGGCTTTTTCTACATCGTGGACCGCAAGAAGGACATGATCCTGGTCTCCGGATTCAACGTGTATCCCAACGAGGTGGAGGACGTCATCGCCAGCATGGAGGGCGTCCTGGAGGTGGCCGCGATCGGCGTGCCGGATGAGAAGTCAGGCGAGGCGGTGAAGGTCTTCGTCGTCAAGAAGGACCCTTCGCTCACCGCCGAGCAGGTCAAAGCGTATTGCCGGGAGAACCTCACCGGCTACAAGCAACCACGGCTGGTCGAATTCCGGACCGATCTTCCCAAGACCAACGTCGGCAAGATCCTGCGCAAGGAATTGCGAGACCCTCCGCCCGGGTCGGCAGCCGCTTGAGCGGAAAGGCCGGCCTCAGCCGGCCTTTTTTTTGGGGCCTGGCGACGCTCCTACTGCGCTTAACTTGATCCTCGTCACACTTTCATCCGGACTTTGACAACGCCTTGCACTTGCGCTGGTTTCAGGCTTGTGAGGCGGCTGTTCAGGTGTAGCATCTTCCGTGCGCCAACGTACTGCGCACCACCGCCAATCCGTGATGCCGCACATAGCGGAAAACCTTGCCGAGGAAAAGCCAATGAACAACGTCGAAAAACTGCTGCGCAGCCGCCCCTACCAGACCCTCCGTGTTGATTCGGAGCCAAGCGGCGAGAGCCACTGGATGTACATGCATGCCGACGCGGCGCCGGGCGTGCGTCCCTGCTTCCACAGCCAGATGCTCGACGATGTCCTCAGCTTCATGAACTCGATCACCTTGCGCGAATCGCAGCGCCAGTCGGGCAAGCTGCGCCACCTGGTGGTGGCGTCGGAAGCCAATGCGTTCAACCTGGGCGGAGACCTCGCCCTGTTTTCGCAACTGATCCGCGATGGGAATCGCGACCGCCTGTTGAGCTATGCACGTCGCTGCGTAGATGGCGTGTATCACCTGAATACCGGTCTTGGCGGCGATGTGCGCACCATCGCGCTGATCCAGGGCGATGCCCTCGGCGGCGGCCTGGAGATCGCATTGTCCTGCCACACCATCGTCGCCGAGGAAGGTGTCGACATGGGGCTGCCGGAAGTGCTGTTCGGCCTGTTCCCGGGCATGGGCGCCTATTCGTTCCTGTGCAAGCGCATGTCCCCGCAGCTGGCCGAGAAGATCATCCTCGAGGGCAACATCTACAGCAGCGAGGAGATGCACCGCATGGGCGTGGTCGACGTGCTGGTGCCCAAGGGCCAGGGTGCGTCCGCGGTGCAGGCCCTGATCCAGAAACAGCAGCGCTCCTCGCATTCCTACTTGGCCATGAATGCCTGCCGCAACCTGGCCCAGCCGGTAGGTTACGACGAACTGATGCGCATCACCGAGGTATGGGTGGACACGGCACTCGCGCTTGGCGACAAGTCGCTGCGGATGATGGAGCGCATCGTCCGCGCCCAGGAAAAGCGCGCCATGCAGGTAGCCTGAAAGACTGCGGTATCCGGATGCGATCGAAGGGGGACGGAGGCTTGGCCCGGTGGCTGCCTCCATGGTGTGGGAAGCAGGAGATCCGGTGCGACAGCCTACGGATCAGCCTTGGTCGGTACGGTCGTTGTTGCCCTTCCCTGCCGTCCCGCGCATGCGTCCCCGCGCTTCGAGTGCGGCGCGGCCATGGCTGAGGCTGGCGTTGAGCATGGCCAGCCGATGACGCCACTCCCGTGACATCTCGGCGTCGCCGAGGCTCATCAGATCTCCGCTCGCCGCAGCCAGCTTGACCAGCCCCAGGTTGCTTGCAACGCCTTTCAGCGCATGCGCATGTTCGCGCACGTGCGCGCCCTGTCCGTTTTCCATGGCGTGGGCCATCGCGCCCAGGCATCCATCGGCATCGTTCAGGCACTGCACGATGAACTCCCGCTCGAAGGCTTCGCCCATGCCCAGTGCGCTCAGTTCATCGAGTACGCCCGGGTCGAGCACCTCGTCGGAACTTCCTGATTCGCTCCTGCCGCTGACCACTGCCACCGGTGCCGTGACGCGGCCGTTGGTGGCGATGTCCGCCAGCACGTCGAGCAGGCGCGTGGCCACGATCGGCTTGGCCAGGAACGCGCGCGCGCCGGCCTGTTCGCAACGGGTGATGGCGTCAGGGGTGACGTCCGCGCTCAGCACCAGCACCGGCGTGCGCGGACCACCGCCTGCTTCCATGACCCGCAACTGCTTCAGCAGATCCAGGCCGCTCAGGCCGGGCATGTGCAGATCGACGATGACCGTGTCGTAATCGGCTATCTCGAGCGCATCCAGGACCTGCTCGCCGCCATTGACGCAGACGACCCGATGTCCGGCCTTCTGCAGCAGGCGCTGCAACACCATGCGGTTGGCTTCGTGGTCGTCCGCCACCAGGATCTGCATGCTGCGCACACGGGCGCGATGGCGCAGGAACGGGTCGGAGAAGGCGATGACGTTCTCGCCGCCCTGTGCGGGGTGGTCCTCGATCCAGGCCGGAACCACAGGGGTCTTCGCCGTCGCCTCGACCTTCTCGAAAGGCAACTCCACCCAGAAGGTGCTGCCGCTGTT
>SEHC01000332.1 GCA_004173415.1 Lysobacteraceae bacterium | reverse complement strand
TACTTCCCGATGACGGTGAAGAAGCACCTGCGGGCCCAGGAAATCGCCCGCGAGAACCGCCTGCCCTGCATCTACCTGGTCGATTCGGGCGGCGCCTTCCTGCCGCTGCAGGACGAGGTTTTCCCCGATCGCGAACACTTCGGCCGGATCTTCTACAACCAGGCGCGGCTGAGCGCCGAGAACATTCCCCAGGTCGCCGTGGTCATGGGCTCGTGCACCGCCGGTGGCGCCTACGTGCCGGCGATGTGCGACGAGAGCATCATCGTCAAGAACCAGGGGACGATCTTCCTGGGCGGCCCGCCGCTGGTGAAGGCGGCCACCGGCGAAGTGGTCGACGCCGAGGCGCTGGGCGGCGCCGAGGTCCACACCGGCATCTCCGGGGTCGCAGACCACCTGGCCGAGGACGACCGCGACGCCCTGCAGATCGCGCGCAACCTGGTCGGCAACTTCAACGGCCGCAAGGCGGTGGAACTGGCAGTGCGCGAGAGCTGCGATCCGCGCTTCCCGGCCAGCGAGCTCTACGGCATCGTGCCGCGCGACACCCGGCGCCCGTTCGACATCCGTGAAGTCATCGCCCGGCTGGTGGACGGCTCGGAGTTCGACGAATTCAAGGCGCGCTACGGCAAGACCCTGGTCACCGGCTTCGCCCACCTGCATGGCTACCCGGTCGGCATCGTTGCCAACAACGGCATCCTGTTCGCCGAAAGCGCGCTCAAGGGCGCCCATTTCATCGAGCTGTGCAACCAGCGCGGCATACCCCTGGTGTTCCTGCAGAACATCACCGGCTTCATGGTCGGCCGGAAGTACGAGAACGCAGGCATCGCCAAGGACGGGGCCAAGATGGTCACCGCGGTGGCCTGCTCGTCGGTGCCCAAGTTCACCGTGGTCATCGGCGGCAGTTTCGGCGCCGGCAACTACGCCATGTGCGGCCGTGCCTACGGCGCGCGTTTCCTGTGGATGTGGCCGAACGCGCGGATCAGCGTGATGGGCGGCGAACAGGCCGCCAGCGTGCTGGCGACGGTGCGCCGGGATGGCATCGAGGCTGCGGGAAAGACCTGGTCGGGCGAAGAGGAAGAGGCCTTCAAGGCGCCGATCCGCGAGCAGTACGAGACCCAGGGCAGCCCGTGGTATGCGACCGCCCGACTGTGGGATGACGGCATCATCGACCCGGCCGACACCCGGCGGGTGCTGGGCCTGGCGATCTCGGTGGAGACCAAGCCGATGTCTATCTGGAAGGATCAGAACCCCGCCCGAAAGGATTCGATCCCGCAGCCGCCTGAGCCGGCCACGTTCCGCGAACCCGCGGTCGCTGCCGACTTCTCGCCGACCACCACCGCACCCCCGCGCGCCGTCCCGGCAGCCAGCAACGAACGCGAGCCGAAAGAGTCGCTGATCGCCGCCGACCTGACCATCGAAGGCAAGATCGAAGGCACCGGCCATGTGCGCATCGCCGGCAAGTTCAAGGGCGACGTCAACGTCCAGGGTGACCTCACCATCGAGAACGGGGCCAAGTTGAACGGTGGCGTGCGCGCCAAGAAGGTGACCGTCGCCGGCGAACTGGAAGGCAACATCGAATCCGCCTCGCGCGTGGAACTGCTGAGTTCGGGCGTGATCATCGGCGACCTGAAGGCCGGTTCCCTGACCGTCGCCGCCGGTTCGCGGATGCGTGGCCAGGCCGACTTCGGCTGGGACGACGGAAAGTCATCGGCCCCGTCCAAGTCCGGCGCCAAGGACAAGGATGCGGAGAACGTCGCCGCTTCATGAGCACGCCGCGTCCCGGCACTGCGGGCGCTACGCGTAGCTGCCCGCACTGCAAGACCACGATCCTGGAAAGCGCCAGCGTATGCCCGGCGTGCAGGCACCACCTGCGCTTCGATGAGGCCGCCGCGACCGCCAGGCGGGCAGCCGAAACCATCGTTCCCCTGCGCGTGCAGGGCACGGTCCGCCATCCACCCGATGGCGCGGCGTGGGAATACACGGTGGTGCTGACCATCAGGAACGACCGTGGCGACGAGATCGCACGCCACGTGGTCGGCGTGGGCGCGATGCAGGTCAACGAGGAGCGCTCCTTCACCCTGGCGGTGGAAGCGGTTCCGCGCAACGACCTGAAAGGGTCGCGAGGCCGCGGCAAGGACCACTAGCTGCGGCCGCGTGGCCGGGTTCCGGCGCCTACCTGCGCGGATCCGGCCCGCAGTTGTCGCAGCCACCGCACGCGACATTCCCGCCCTGCACCGCCGGCGCCACCCAGCGCCCGACCGATCGCAGCCAGGCCGGCTTGCCTTCGCGCAGCAATGGCAGGGCGACGGCCACGCGCAGCCTGCGCACGCTGCCGGGGAACTGCTTCCTGGCGACCACCCAGGCGCTGAGCAGCACCGCCAGGGCGATCACCACGTACTGGAACAGCAGCCACGCGTCCATCGGCTCAGCCCGCGCCCAGCCATACCGCCACCTGGTAGGTGACGAAGGAGGCACCATAGGCCAGGGCGAACAGGTACACCGTGGCGAAGGCCATCTTCCGCCATGAGTTGGTCTCGCGCTTGATCGTGGCCAGGGTGGAGATGCACATCGGCGCGTAGATGAACCAGACCAGCAGCGACAAGGCGGTGGCCAGCGACCAGCCATCGGAGATCAGCGGCGTGAGCGCCGCCGCCGCCGCGGTGTCGTCCGCGGCCGACAGCGCATAGACCGTGGCCAGCGACGAAACCGCCACTTCGCGCGCGGCCATGCCGGGGATCAGGGCGATGCAGATCTGCCAGTTGAAGCCGATCGGCGCGAACAGCGTGGTCATGGCGTGGCCGATGCGCCCGGCGAAGCTGTAGTCGATCGCCGGCAGGGCCGCGTCGACCGGCGCGGCGGGAAAGGACAGCAGGAACCACAGCAGGATGGTCAGGGCCAGGATGATGCCGCCGACCCGGCGCAGGAAGATCCAGGCGCGCTCCCACAGGCCGATCAGCAGGTCGCGCGGATGCGGGAGCCGGTACGACGGCAATTCCAGCAGCAGCGGATGCTCGCTGCGGTCGCGACGCCAGCGCTTCATCACCCACGAGACCAGCAGCGCACTGGCGACGCCGGCGAAGTACAGGCCGAACAGCACCAGGCCCTGCTGGTTGAACACGCCCCACACCTGCCTCTGCGGAATGAAGGCGCCGATCAGCAGCGCGTACACCGGCAGCCGTGCCGAGCAGGTCATCAGTGGCGCGACCAGGATCGTGGCCAGGCGGTCGCGCGGGTCCTGGATCGAACGCGTGGCCATGATCCCCGGAATCGCACAGGCGAAGCTGGACAGGAGCGGGATGAAGGACCGCCCGGACAATCCTGCCGACGCCATCATCCGGTCGAGCAGGAAGGCGGCGCGCGGGAGATAGCCGGATTCCTCCAGCGCCAGGATGAAGGCAAACAGGATCAGGATCTGCGGCAGGAACACGACCACGCCGCCGAGGCCGGCGATGATCCCGTCCACCAGCAGGCTGCTCAACGGGCCTTCGGGCAGGGCTGCACCGACGGTTGCGCCCAGCCATGCCGTGCCCGCCTCGATCATGTCCATCATCGGCGTGGCCCAGGCGTACACCGCCTGGAAGATCAGGAACATCACCACCGCCAGCGCCAGCAATCCGAAGACCGGGTGCAGCAGCCAGCGGTCCAGCACGTCGTCGACCCGCGCGGTGCTGCTGGGCATGCCGACCGCCGCCGCGATCAGTCGGCGGGTTTCGGCGTGCAGCGCCTCCGGACTCGCCGGGCCGGCGCCATCGGGCAGTTGCCGACGTGGCGCATGAGGATGGCCGGCCATGCGGTCGATCTGTTCGACCAGCGCCCTGGCGCCGTGGCGCCTGACCGCCACCGTTTCGACCACCGGGACTCCCAGTTCGCGCTCCAGCACGCCCAGGTCGACAGTGACCCCGCGGCGCCGGGCGACGTCGGCCATGCGGGTGATGGCTTCGTCCAGGCTGGCCGCATGCAGGCTGTAGGCGCCCGGCAGGTCCAGCAACGCGTACGCGCGTCCATCGGCGCCATGCAGGCGGCCTTCCTTGCGCTCGACGGTGACGCCGGCGTAGTTGGCGACCTTCTGCCGGCTGCCGGTCAGCTGGTTGAACAGCGCGGTCTTGCCGCAGTTCGGGCTGCCGACCAGGGCCAGCCGCAACGGGACGGCGGCAGTGCTCATGCGGCGGTTTCCCCTGCCCGCAGGCGCACGCGGGCGGCCTCGCTGCGCCGTAGGGCAAAGCGGGTGAAACCCACCTGCACCAGCAGCGGTTCGGCGCCCAGGGGTCCGGCGGCCACGATCTCCACCTGTTCGCCGGCGACGAATCCGAGCTCCCGCAAGCGTCGCGCGATGCTGTCGTTGGGGCCATGATCGTCCACGGATTCGACGATGCCTCGGGTCCGCCTGGGAAGGTTGGTCAGCGTCACGAACGCTCTCAAATACGAATTGTTCTCAATTGTATCACTGCCGGTTGGGCAAACGCCCCGTCAGGACAACCGGATATCATTCGGACTCGCCGCAAGGATGGGTTGAGATGTCGGAAACTCTGGAACTGCAACAGCACGGCGCGGTCCTGCGCCTGCGCTTGAACCGGCCTGAGCTGCACAATGCCTTCGACGCAGCGCTTATCGCCCGATTGACCAAGGCACTGGTGGACGCCGGCACCGACCAGGCGATCCGCGTGGTGGTGCTCGAGGGCGCCGGGCCTTCTTTTTCGGCCGGGGCGGACCTCAACTGGATGCGCGGCATGGCCAAGGCCAGCGAGGCGGAGAACCGCGAAGACTCGCTCGCCCTCGCCCGCCTGATGCGGACCCTGGACCAGTTGCCCAAGCCCACCGTGGCGCGGGTGCATGGCGCAGCCTT
>SEHC01000331.1 GCA_004173415.1 Lysobacteraceae bacterium | reverse complement strand
GGTTCGAGGGGCGGCGGGAGGGTGGTCGGTTCTGTGTAGGAGCGTCGTCAGCCGCGACCGGAGGGTTGGCCTTGCGGTGGAGTTCCCGCAGGGCGTCGGGTTTGGGTCGCGGCTTACGACGCTCCTACAGCGCAGGGGGTTTGTATTCGCAGCGACGGTCGCCGTCCTGGTGGGAGCGGCTTCCAGCCGCGAGCTTTCCAGCAGGCGTCCGATGGAAAGGCGCGGGCAGGGTCGCATTCGCGGCTGGAAGCCGCTCCCTCAGGAGGGCGGGGCAGCGGGATTGCGGTCGGTTCTGTGTAGGAGCGTCGTAAGCCGCGACCGGAAGGGTCGGTCGCCGGTAGGGCTTCCGGAGGTTGTGGGTTTGCGTTCAGCACTTCGGCGTGGAACTCGCGGATGTCGAACTTGTCGCCGAGCTCCTTCTCCGCCTTGGCCCGCACCTGCTGGATGCGCAGCTCGCCGATCTTGTAGGCCAGCGCCTGGCCGGGCCACGCGATGTAGCGCTCGGCTTCGGCGGTGGCCTGGGTTTCGCTTTCGGCCGAGTTGTCGAGCATGTACTTGATCACCTGCTCGCGGGTCCAGCCCTTGCTGTGCAGGCCGGTGTCGGTGACCAGGCGGATCGCGCGCCACAGCTCGTTCTGCAGGTAGCCGAAATGATCGTAGGGGCTTTCGTACACGCCCAGCGACTTGCCCAGCGACTCGGCGTACAGGCCCCAGCCCTCGATGTAGGCGGTTTCGCCGCCGAAGCGACGGAACGCCGGCAGGCCCTTCAGCTCCTGCTGCAGGGCCAGCTGGAAATGATGGCCGGGGATCGCCTCGTGCAGGAACAGGTCCTCGGCGTCCCAGGTCTTGCGCGTGGGCAGGTCGTAGGTGTTGACGTAGAACACGCCCGGGCGGCTGCCGTCCTCGCTCGGCGACTGGTAGGAACCGCCGGCCGCCGACTTGGCCCGGAATTCCTCCACCGGGCGGATCTCGAACGGGGCCTTGGGCAGCAGCGAGAACTGCTCGCGCACGCGCAGGTTGACCTTGGCTTCCAGGCCCCGGTAGAAGGCCAGCAGGCTGGCCTCGTCCTTGAAGCTGAAACGCGGATCGTCCTGCATGAAGCGGAAGAATTCCTGCAGCGTGCCCTTGAACTCCGCTTCCACCATCAGCTTGCGGATCTGGCCGTGGATGCGCTCCACCTCGTCCAGGCCCAGCTGGTGGATCTGCGCCGGGCTCATGTCGGTGGTGGTGCTGTTGCGCGCGCGGTGCGCGTACCAGGCCTGGCCGTCGGGCAGCGTGTCCAGGCCGACGCTGTCGCGCGTGGCCGGCAGGTACTCGTCGTTGATGAAGGCGCGCAGCTTGCGGTACGCCGGCAGCAGTTGCTCGCCGATCATCGCGCGGTAGGCGGCGGTGAGGCGCTGCTTGTCGGCGACGCTGAAATCGGCCGGCAGGTTCTTGACCGGGCCCCAGAACAGGGTGTCCTCGGGCTTGTCCTTGATCAGCGCGTCCAGCTGCGGGATCACCTTGACCATCAACGCGCGCGGCTGGACCACGCCGGCCTTGATGCCGGCGCGCATGTTGGCGATGTCGGTGTCGAACAGGGTCGGCAGCCTGTTGCCGCGGGCCAGCCAGTTGTCGTAGTCCTTGACCGTCTTGAACGGCTGGGCGCTGCTGCCCGAACCCAGCATCACCGCGTAGCTGGCGATGCTGGACATCTGGTTGACCGGCATCATCCAGTCGGGGAATTTCTCGCCTTCCAGCGAGTTCCTGGCTTCGCGCACGAAGATCTCGTAGCTGAGCAGGTCCTGGCCCGAGAGGCCGTCACTGCCCAGGCCTTCGACCTTCTCCAGCCAGCGCACGGTGAAGTCGTGGGCCTGCTTGCGGAACGCGGCCGAACCGAAGTCGGGCAGCTGGTCGTCGTAGCGGTGGTCGCCCTGGAAGGTGGCCTGGACCGGGTTGAGCTGGAGCACGCCTTCCCAGTAATCGGCGTAGAGCTGCTGCAGTTGCGCGGCCTTGGCGCTGGCGGCGGGGGCGGTTGCAACGTCGGCGGCAGGTGCGGTCGCGGCTTCGGCGGCGTGCGCGGCCGGGGCCAGCAGCGCGGCGGACAGGGCGAGGGCGAGCAGGGAGATTCGGGTCATGCAGGCAACTCCGTTGGCGTTCGATCGGCAAGGGTGGCCGATCGGCCGGCAACAAGCGAGGGGCCGGAAGTCATGCATGCCGCGGCGCCAGGCCCCCGTCGGCCGCCGCTCAATCGGCCGCGGCCTCGGCGCGCAGCTGGCGCTCGCGTTCGTGGCCCAGCCAGGCGCGGATGGCGTGGCGCATCAGGTACAGCAACGGGATCAGGGCGACCGCGGCCAGCATCTTGTAGGCGTAGTTGACCGTGCTGACCGCCAGGAACAGCGAGGTCGGCCACTGCTGCGGCCCCAGCACGAAGGCGATGTACAGGACCACGAAGCTGTCGACCAGCTGGGAGACCGCGGTCGAGCCGGTGGCGCGCAGCCACACGTGCTTCTCGCCGGTGGCGTTGCGGATGCGGTGGAACACCGACACATCGATCAGCTGGCCGAGCAGGAAAGCGACGATCGAACCGGCGATCGTCCACATGCCCTGGCCGAAGATCGCGGCGAAGGCCTTCTGGTAGTCGGGCACGCCCTGCGCCTGGGCCGCGCCCACCCACCAGTCGGCGGGGGCCAGGGCGATGGCGGCGAAGGCGAACAGGAACCCGTACACGATCAGCCCGACCGCCAGCCACGAGATGAACTTCACCCCGCGCCGGCCGAAGAACTCGTTGATGGTGTCGGTCAGGATGAAGACCATCGGCCACAGCAGGGTGCCGGCGGTGAAGCTGAGCGAACCGGTCTGGCCGAACAGGTTCCAGTGCATCGGCGCGATGCCCAGGGTGTCCTCCAGGGCGAAGATCTTGACCCCGATGAACTCGGCCAGCACCGCGTTGACGCAGAAGAAAGCGGCCAGGGCGATGAACAGGCGTACCGCGCGGTCGTCGAGGGTGCGCGTCAGGGCCATGGAAGGGCGGGCTCCGGGTGGCGGCGGGCGGGGACCACGCGACGTGGCCGCCGTCGATGATGCCGCAAGCGCCGCCGCGCCGCCCGCGGGCGCGCGGCAGGGCGAGGTCAGGTGCGTTCGCCGGCGCGGGTGAAGGGAATGCTCTCGGGCGAGACCGCGCCGCCGGAGATGATGAAGCTCATGGCCTGGTCGACGGTCCAGTCGGTGGGGGTGAGCAGTTCCACCGGCACGATCTCCAGGTAGCCCGAGGTCGGGTTGGGCGTGGTCGGCACGTACACGGCGGCCAGTTCGCGGCCGCTGCCTTCCTCCTTGATCACCCGGGTCACCAGGCCGATGGATTTCATCTCCTTGTG
>SEHC01000330.1 GCA_004173415.1 Lysobacteraceae bacterium | reverse complement strand
TCGGGCTGGCGGGTGGCGGCGCGGACGGTGGTGCCGATGACGTCCAGGTCGGAGAAGTACAAGGGGTTGGTGAGCGAGTCGGCCAGTTGCTCGACCATGGCCGCGCCGCGCCGGTTCAGTGCCTCGGCCGCCATCGCCTGCATCGCTTCGCGGCCCAGCACGTCCACTTCCTGGCGCATCATCGACTGCCGCTGCAGCAACAGGGCGAGCAGGGCCAGGACCACGGCCATGGCGATCGCCATGCCGACCAGGAACCGCAACTGCAGGCCGAAGCGCAGGGGTTTCATTCGACCTGCTCGCGCACGCGGGCGGCGCCGGCGCGCAGCCGGTCCAGGCCCTGCCGCGAGGCCGCATCCACCGGCAGGAACCGGGTGGTGCGGAAGAACAGGGCCATCGCATCGCGCGCGGCGGGATCCTCGGCCGCCTGCAGCAGCACCTCGCGCAGCCGCGCCTCCACCCTGGGGGCGAGGTTGCCGCGGACCATCTCCACCGCGCGCGGGTATTCGGAGGTCTCGTGGATGATCTTCAGGTCCTGGCGGAACGCCGGCGGCACGCGCCGCGCGTCGGCCCAGTCCAGGCTGCTGAACACCCCGCCGTCGACCAGGCGCTTGTGCACCCAGGCGGCGATATTCAGCTCCGAGCGCGCGAACACGTAACCCACCGAATCCTGGCTGGGCCGGTCCATCGGCGAAAGCAGGATCTCCAGGTGCAGGCCCTGGTCCAGCAAGGTGGCCGCGGGCACGAGGTAGGCGCTGGTCGAGGCGGTGCTCTGGAAGGCGATGCTGCGTCCCTTGAGCTCGGCCAGACTGTCGATGCCGCTGTCCTTGCGCACGAAGAACACCGAGTGGTAGCGGCTGACCCCGCCACGCTCGGTCAGCACCAGCGGCCTGGCCCCGGCACGCTGCTGCAGCTGCATGCCGGTGCCGGAAGTCTCGGTGACCCAGTCCACCCGGCCCCGGCGCAGGTAGCTGGTCATCTGCTGGGTGTCGCGCGCCATCAGGATCCGGCCTTCGGTGATGCCGACATCGCGCATGCGCGGGATCACGTAGTCCAGCAGGGGCTTGAGTTGCTCGTAGTGGGCCTTGGGATCATCGCTGATCCGGCCAATGACCAGCACGCTGTCGTCGTTGGCCGGCGCCGGCAAGGGCGCGGGCACGGCGGCGTGGGTCAGCGAAGTCAGCAGCAGGGCAAGGCCTAACCAGGCGGTACGCAACGTCGGGACTCGCAGGACAACAGAGTGGAGCCTAGCCGAAAGCCTTGCCCGCGGGTAGTGAATCAAGCCTTTTGGCCCCCGGCCAGGCGGGCCATGCGCTGGGCGTCGGCCAGGATCCCGCGCAGCAGCCTGACCTCCTGTTCGTTCAGCCCGGTCCGCTTCGTAGGCCAGCACCTGGACCGCGGCGGCAAGGTTGAGGGAGCTGTATTCGGGATTGGCCGGGATGTGCACCGAGGCATGGCACAGCTGCAACTCCTCGTTGCTCAGCCCGGTGCGTTCGCGCCCGAACACCAGCGCGACCTGCCCGGCTCCGGCGGCCTGGACCGCCCTCGCCGCGGCCTGGCGCGGGACCATTTCCTCCAGCGCGACCCGGCGGCTGCGCGCGGTGCAACCGAGCACGAACTGGCAGTCGGCGACCGCTTCGGCCAGGCTGCCGACCACCCTGGCCGCGGCCAGAAGGTCGTCGGCGCCGGCGGCCCGGCGGAAGGCCTCGTCGGCCGGGTACTGCTCGGGGGCCACCAGGACCAGCCGCGACAGGCCCATGGTCTTGAGCGCGCGCGCGGCCGCGCCGATGTTGCCGGGATGCTGGGTGCCGACCAGCACGATGCGGATGCGGTCGCCTGCGGCAGTGCCGCCGGAAAAGTCGGGAGTGTTCATAGGGTGTAGATGTTAAACTGCGCGGGCCGGTCTCCGCGCCGTGCCGCTCTTTGCCACCGTCCCTTCCACCCCTGCCCGCCAGTCCGCCCGAGGTCCGTTCCATGCTGAATCCCGTCGTCACCATCATGGTCAAGGCCGCGCGCCAGGGGGGCAACGTCCTGCTGCGCAACATCAACAAGCTGGACAGCCTGAACGTGGTGGAGAAGGGGCGCCTGGACTACGCCAGCGAAGTGGATGCCGACGCCGAGAAGGCGGTGATCAAGGAACTCAAGCGCGCCTATCCCGACTACTGCGTACTGGGCGAGGAAAGTGGCGGCCAGCCGGGCCGCAACGGCCGCTACACCTGGGTGATCGACCCGCTCGACGGGACCAGCAACTACCTGCGCGGGTTCCCCCACTATTGCGTCTCCATCGCCCTGGTCGACAACGGCGAACCCACCGACGCGGTCATCTTCGACCCGCTGCGCAACGAGCTCTTCACCGCCAGCCGCGGCAGCGGCGCGCAGCTCAACGAACGCCGGATCCGGGTCGCCGACCGCAAGGAACTGGCGGGGTCGACCCTGTCCACCGGCTTCGCCCCGCGCGAGCGCGCCCGCGCCGGCGCCCAGCTCGAGTGCATCCGCGAGTTGCTGGTCCATGCCGAGGACGTGCGCCGCACCGGCTCGGCCGCGCTGGACCTGGCGTACGTCGCCTGCGGTCGCAGCGACGGTTATTTCGAGGCCGGGCTGAAGTCCTGGGACATCGCCGCCGGGGTCCTGCTGGTGCGCGAGGCCGGCGGCAAGGTCTGCGATTACCGCGGCGCGAGCCTTCCACGCCTGGATTTCCAGGGCGCCAAGGACCACCAGGTCGTCGCCGGCAACATCCGGGTCTGCGAGGCCATGCAGAAGACCGTGGTCAGTTCGGGCTACGCCGCCAGCTTCTGAGCGCCGGCCGGCCGCAATGAAAAAGGCCACGCATCGCGTGGCCTTTTTGCTTTCCGCACCCGCGCCAGGCGGGTTCGCCCGGATCAGGGCCGGCGTGCCAGCTCCGCTTCCTCGCGCGCCTTCGGCAGCAGGTCCTGCTTGGTGACCCGCATGAAGCCCATGGTCAGCAGCGGACAGGCCACGAAGATCGAGGAAATCGTGCCGATCACGATGCCCATCATCTGCGAGATGGCCATGCCTTCCAGCGAGCCGCCGCCATACAGGTACAGCGCCAGCACGGTGAGGAAGGCGACGAACGAGGTGATGATGGTCCGCGACAGGGTCTGGTTGACCGAACGGTTGAGGATCTCCACCGGGTCGGCGCGCAGGCTGCGGAAGTTCTCGCGCACCCGGTCGAAGACCACGATGGTGTCGTTGATCGAGAAGCCCATCACCGACAGCAGGCCGGCCAGCACGGTCAGGTCGAACTCGCGCCCGGTCAGGGCGAAGAAGCCGGCCACGATCAGCACGTCGTGCAGGGTGGTGAAGATGGCCGCCAGGGCGAACTTCCACTCGAAACGGAAGCCGATGTAGATCAGGAACCCGACCACCACGAAGATCAGCGCGTACAGGCCGTTGAGCGCCAGCTCCTTGCCGACCTGCGGGCCGACGAACTCGCTGCGCAGCGGCTTGGCCACGTTGTCGGCGGTCGAGGCCGCGGCCAGCACGTCCTGGGTGGTGCTGTCGTTGCCGCCGGCATCGCGCTGCCCTTCGCGGGGCTGCAGCCGGACCAGCAGGTCGCTGCCCGAGCCGAAGGTCTGCACCTGGGCGCTTTCGAAGCCGGCCGCGGCAAGCCGCTCGCGCACCCCGTCGACGTCGGCCGGGCGCTCGAAGCGCAGTTCGACCACCGTGCCGCCGGTGAAGTCCAGCGCGTAGTTGAAGCCCTTGGTGGCCATGGCCCCAATTGCGACCACCGCCAGCAGCACGGCCACGCCCAGCGAAATCCAGCGCAGGCGCATGAAGTTGAAGTTGGTGTCGTTGGGAATCAGGTGCAACGGGAAAAGTTTCATGGTCAGGGAGTCCCGTTAGATGGCCAGCGACTTGAGCTTGCGGCGGCCGCCGTAGATCAGGGTGGCGACACCGCGCGAGACGGTGACGGCGGTGAATACCGAGGTCAGGATGCCGACGATCATGGTGATCGCGAAGCCCTTCAGCGGCCCGGTGCCGAATGCGTACAGGGCCACGCCGGCCAGCAACGCGGTCATGTTCGAGTCGAAGATGGTGCCCGAGGCCTTGTCGTAGCCGGTGGCGATGGCCGCCTGTGGCGGCATCCCGGCGCGCAGCTCCTCGCGTATGCGTTCGTTGATCAGCACGTTGGCGTCCACCGACATGCCGATCGACAGGGCCAGGCCGGCGAAGCCCGGCAGGGTCATGGTCGCGCCGAACATCGACATCACCGCAACCACCATCAGCAGGTTGAGCAACAGCGCGATGCAGGTGATCAGGCCGAACATGCGGTAATAGACCAGGAAGAACGCCAGCGCGAACAGGAACGAGTACATCACCGCCTTGGTGCCGCGGGCCACGTTCTCGGCGCCCAGGC
>SEHC01000329.1 GCA_004173415.1 Lysobacteraceae bacterium | reverse complement strand
TAAACCGTCGGGCGTTGCACCCCCGGTTACGGTAGATGAACATGCTGGCGCGGCCCTGCCGCTGCTGGCGACTGCGTCGCCGGCCGTGGCCGATTAGAATAGGCGCATGTCCGGATCCCCTGTTTCAATGCCATCCCCAGCCCCGTCCCCGGTGGTCCCCAGCGGCGCCTGCTCCTCGCAGCGCCGCCTGACCCGCCAGGTCAGGATCGGCAACATCCTGCTCGGCGCGGGCAAGCCGGTGGTGGTGCAATCGATGACCAACACCGACACCGCCGACATCGCGTCCACGGTCAGGCAGGTCGCCGACCTCTGGCGCGCCGGTTCCGAACTGGTCCGGGTCACGGTCAACAATCCCGAATCGGCGGCCGCCGTGCCGCACATCGTCGACAAGCTGCGGATGATGGGCGTGGAAGTGCCGGTGATCGGCGACTTCCATTACAACGGCCATACCCTGCTGGCCAACGAGCCGGCTTGCGCCGAGGCCCTGGCCAAGTACCGGATCAACCCGGGCAACGTCGGTTTCGGGCGCAAGAAGGACACCCAGTTCGCGCAGCTGATCGAGTTCGCGCTCAAGTACGACAAGCCGGTGCGCATCGGCGTGAACTGGGGTTCGCTGGACCAGTCGCTGGCCGCGCAGCTGATGGATGAGAACGCGCTTCGCGCCGAGCCCTGGGAAGCCGGCGCGGTGCTGCGCGAGGCCCTGATCCGCTCGGCCCTGGATTCGGCCGCGCGCGCGGTCGAGATCGGCCTGCCGCGCGAGCGCATCGTGCTCAGCTGCAAGGTCAGCGGCGTGCAGGAGCTGATCGCGGTGTACCGCGACCTGGCCCGGCGCTCCGACTTCGCCCTGCACCTGGGCCTGACCGAGGCCGGGATCGGCAGCAAGGGCATGGTCGCCTCGTCCGCGGCGCTGGCGGTGCTGCTGCAGGAAGGCATCGGCGACACCATCCGCATCTCGCTTACCCCCGAACCGGGCCAGTCGCGTACCCAGGAAGTCATCGTCGCCCAGGAGCTGCTGCAGACCATGGGGTTGCGTGCGTTCACGCCGATGGTCACCGCCTGCCCGGGTTGCGGACGCACTACTTCGGAGTTCTTCCAGGAATTGGCGGGCGTCGTCCAGAACCACGTGCGCGCGAAGATGCCGGAGTGGAAGATCACCCATCCTGGCGCCGAGAACATGACCCTGGCGGTGATGGGTTGCGTGGTCAACGGACCGGGTGAATCGCGCCACGCCAACATCGGCATTTCCCTGCCGGGCACCGGCGAGGCGCCCACCGCACCGGTGTTCATCGACGGCGAGAAGGCGGTGACCTTGCGTGGCGAGAACATCGCCCATGAGTTCGTGGCCCTGATCGACGACTACGTCGACAAGCGTTATGCCCGAAGCGCCGCCTGAGGCTTCTTCTGAAGGAGCGAAGGCCGGGGCCGGCGCCATTGCCGGATTGCTCAGGCGCAACGGGCGTCGCATCGCCCTGCTTTTCCTCGGCATGCTGCTGCCGCTGTGGGTGTTCGCCGAACTGGCCGACGAGGTCCACGAACTGGAGCAGTTCGTGTTCGACGACCCGATCCTGCTGCGCGCACATGCGCTGGCGGGCCCGGGCCTGGACGGATTCTTCGTGCTGGTTTCCAGGATCGGCTACGAGGGAGTGGTCGCCATCGACCTGCTGATCGTGCTCTCGGTGCTGGCCCTGCGGCGCTGGCGCGAAGCGACCTTCGCCGCGGTCTCCTTCGTCGGCTCGGCCCTGCTGAACCTCGGTGCCAAGCAGTTCTTCCAGCGCGATCGACCGAGCCTGTGGGAGTCGATCTCGCCCGAAGACACCTTCAGCTTTCCCAGCGGCCATGCCATGGGTTCGATGACCCTGGCGGCCACCGTGGTGCTGCTGGCCTGGCCCACCCGCGGGCGCTGGCCGATGGTCGCGCTGATGGCCGTCTTCGCCTTGCTCGTCGGCTACTCTCGCGTATACCTCGGCGTGCATTTTCCTTCCGACATCCTGGCCGGATGGATGGCCGGGGCGGCATGGGCGGTGGCGGCCTACCTGGCCCTGTTCCACCGCGTGCTGCATCCCTGGCAGGACCGGGAAGGCGCGGCGACGCCTCAGCGGTAAGCGGAGACGCGCGCCTGCTGCAGGCGCTGGCGCAGGTATTCGTCGCGGGTCAGTCCACCGGGGATCTCGCCCAGGGCCATGACCTCGGCCACGATGGCCCGTTCGCGCGCCTTGTAATCCTGGAACCGGCCTTGATCAGCCCGCTGCGTAGCAGCAGGGCCTCGCCGGCGGACAATCCGCCGCTGTCCTCATAGCGATCGATCGAGGCGGCCAGGGCACGGGCCTGCTCGGAGCGCTGCACCGGGCCCAGGGCGGCGGCCTCCTTGAAGAAGCGGCGCGCCCGCGCTTCAAAGTCTTGGCGTTCGGACCAGATGCGCGCCTGCGGTGAATCCGCGGGTGGGGTGGCTGCTGCTCCGGCGCGCGGAGCGGCAGCCGACGCTGTGGCCTTCGTCGCGACGACAGGGGCTTCCGCCGGCTTGCGCGCGGCCCACCATGCTCCCCCACCAAGCGCTGCGAGCAGCAGTAAGCCGCCGAGGGTTGCGCTCGCAGGCCTCATCGCACCGCTCCTGCGCCGACGTGCAGTCCCCGGGGCGCGCGTGCGCCCCGGGCATGTGGGCCGGCCTCAGCCAAGCAGCTGGTCCACCAGCCAGTACAGCGGATTGAACGGTTTGGCCCGGTCGGCCTGGTCGCTCTGTTCGCTGGCATCGATGACCTTGCCCTGGCCATCGAGCACGCTGTCGATGAAGTTCTTGAGCTGCAGGTTCTGGGCCTGGATGTCGGCGTTCTTGAAATCGACGATGGTGGTGCAGTGGCTCTCGTTGAGCGCGCGGTACTGCGGGAAGTAGCCGCCGAAATTGTCCAGGCCGTTGAGGCGCTGCGACAGCCGCGCGGTGTCGATGTCCCAGCGCGCATGGATCAGCTGTTGCTTGGCTGCCTGGGTGGGCGCGGCGATGATCTCGGGGTGGAAGCGCTCGTAGGAATAGGACGAGTAGTTGAGGTCTTTCCAGAAATGGGTGTGGCCCAGGCGGTCGGATGGGTACTTGGCCGAAAGCCCGGTGTACAGCGAACCCAGTTCGCCCAGGTTGAACTGGGGCATGCCGCTGGCCAGGTAGGCCAAGGGGCCGTTGGCGGCGTCCAGTCCCCAGACGTTGCGGATCTTGGTCATCAGCGGTTGCGAGGGATAGGCCTGCGGATCGCCGTTGGCGGGGGTCGGGAAGATCGGGCCCGAGTCGTTGATCAGGTAGCCGCGGGTGGGCGCCAGGTCGCGACGGGTGGGGAAGTAGTTGGTCAGGCTGCCGGCGCCGCCCGCGCTGCAGCCGGTGGACAGCATCTGCGTGGGCCGCGGCAGGTTGTCCTTCAGCCAGGCGATCACCGCGCGGGTATTGCGCACCCCGTTGTGGTGCCAGACCAGCGGCGCGCCGACGCCGCTTGGATCGCTGTACACGGCGACCTTGTCGCCGCTGTAGATGTCGCCGGTGCAGTACGGCACGTAGACCATGTTCCAGCCCTGGGTCTTGACCGCGTCGAACGGGCTGACCCGGGTGACGAAGGGGCTGACCAGGCTGGCGCCGGGATTGAGCAGCTTCATGTAGTCGTCGGGAATGCCGTTGGGGTTGCGCGCCCCGCGCACGCCGCTCTGCCCGGTGCAGCTGGCGTAGTCCCAGCAGGCGCCGCCGCCTTCCATGTAGAGGATGGTGTTGCGGGTATTGGCGGTGCGGTTGACGAAGAACTTGTAGGGCGAGCCATCGCCGCAGACCGCGCCAGTCTCCGGCGCCAGCTGCACGGTCTGCCATTCGCTGTACGCGCCGGGCCGGAAGCCGTCGGCGAAGCCGGGAGGATTGGACCGCAGCGGGTAGTTGCCCTGGCGCTGGGCGGCGGTGACCTTGTTGTCGGCCTTGGGCGGCGAGACCAGGTTGGCCAGGGTCTGCCAGAAGCTGTAGTCGCCTTCCTCGGCTTTCAGTGGCGCGGCCACCAGCAGGGTGACGGCGCTGGCTGCGAGTACGACGGTGACACGTCCGGGTGCTGCCATGTTCGGATCCTCCACGATGGTCGTTGGGAACAGTGGGCGATGGCGGGCGCCGCTGGACCCAGGGGAAGGGGCCGGCAACGCGCGCGCAAGATGGAGTAACACCGGTTCGCCCGGCAGTCAGCGCACGGGCTGGCGAAGCGGGGATTTGGCTGTTTCGACCCCGCATCTGGCCGTTTACGCCCCGCAGTGGCGTGCAAACGGGGGCGGTGGCCCTTGCGCCGCAGCATGCGCTGGCGAAGCGCCGCAGGCGCTCAGGGCTGCACGCAGACCTGGTTGCGGCCCTGCCTCTTGGCCCGGTAGAGCGCCGCATCGGCCGCGGCCATCATCCGGCTGCAGGTATCGCGATCCGGGGTCAGGTGGGCGATGCCGATGCTCACCGTGATCGTGGTGGCCTGCCCGCCGGGACGGAACTCCGCCCCGGCGATCGACTGGCGCAGGCGTTCGGCGAAGCCGTAGGCCGCGGCGGCGTCGCATTCGGGCAGCAGCACGGCGAATTCCTCGCCCCCGATGCGCGCGGCGAAATCGTCGCTGCGCACGTGCCGTTGCAGGATGCCGGCGATCTGGCGCAACACGTTGTCGCCGGAAATGTGGCCGTGCTGGTCGTTGACCGGCTTGAACAGGTCGACGTCGATGATGCACATGGCCAACTCGCGCTGGTGGCGCATGGCGCGGGCGATTTCCTTGCCGACCATGTCGATGAAGTGGCGCCGGTTGTGCAGGTCGGTCAGCGCGTCCTGGGTCGCGAGCTGGTAGATCTCCTCGTGGTAGCGCGCCTCCACGCTGGAATGGCTGATGAACTTGAGGATGCTTTCGCCCAGGGTGATGTGGTCGCCGTCGTTCAGCGCGGCCTCGTCGATGGGCTGTTCGTTGAGCCGGGTGGGATTGGTGGCCTGCAGGTCGCGGATCCGGTAATGGTCGCCGTCGCGCCAGATGCGGCAATGCTGCCGCGACACGCTCTTGTGCGGGATGTGCAGGTCGGCGTCTTCGGCGCGTCCGATCACCACGGCCAGTTCGCCCACGTCCACGCGCGATCCGAGGCCCTGGCCATGGATCACCACCACGCAGGCGCTGCGCGGCGAGCCGCGATGCGGCCCGCTGCTGAGCAGGGTGCGCTGCGTGGTGGCCGGGTTTTCTTCGTCGGGGGACATGCGCCGGGCAAGGGG
>SEHC01000328.1 GCA_004173415.1 Lysobacteraceae bacterium | reverse complement strand
GAGGTGCATCGCGTGCACTACCGTGCCGCCGGCAGGTACCGGGTCAGGCCTTATCCCGGCGACCTGGTCGTATACCGGGCCGAGGACCAGGAAGGTCGCTTCCCTGATTCGCCCACGCTTGGCTGGGCAGGATTGGTCCGCGGTGTCCGCGTGGTGGACGTGCCGGGCAACCATGACGACCTGGTGGAGGCGCCCGAGTTGGCCCGCGCACTGGGCCAGGTACTCGGTGCATCGAAGCCGGCCTGAGCACGCCGGCTTCGCCACGCGGGTTTGATGCGCCGGATTGATCGCGCCGGATTGATGCCGGCAATCGCCTCGAGCAACCGTGCCTGGCAGGCGGATGTCGCAGCCTGCGGCAAGCCGTCGCCGCTCCCGTGCCTGTCCCATCGCCGCTGCGTTATGCGTTGGTGAAAGGACAGGACTTGCCGAAAACAGGGGGCAGCGTGTTGCAAGCAGACACCGCAGCGGAGGTGCGCATCGTCAGGCCGTGGCCTGGATCCGCCGCGGCATGCGCGCCGGAGGCGTGCCCGTGGCGCTAGCGCCGACGGAGCGTGGGCCTGGCTACCGCACGCGCCGCCAGACCCTTGCCGGATGGGGCCATCGCACCGGGCTGCTGTCGCTCGCCGGCAGGGTGCGCGGCCTGCTGCACCAGGACCTGCGCATCCTCGCATACCACCGTGTGCTGGATTCGGTGCATCCCCCAGGGTTCGAGTTCGACCTCGAACTGATCAGCGCCAGCGCCGAGTCGTTCCGTCGGCAGATCGCGGTACTGCGCCGCGATTTCGTGCCGATGCGCTTCGACGAGGTGATCGACTGCATCGACCGGCGCCGCAGGTTGCCGCCGCGCGCGGTGCTGGTCAGCTTCGACGACGGCTACGACGACAACTATCGCGTCGCCTTCCCGATCCTGCGCGAGCTCGACGTGCCGGCGATGTTCTTCGTCGCCACCGGCCACATCGAGTCCGGGCTTCCCTACGCCTACGACTGGCTGGTGTACATGATCTGCACCACGCCGGCGACCGAGTTGTCGGTGCCCGCGATGGGAGTCGACTGGATCCTGCCCGCCACGCCGGCGGAGCGGCGCGGCCACGCATCGCGTTTCCTCGAGTTGCTCAAGCGGGAGGACGCCCTGGCCCAGCAGGACATCATGCAATCGCTGGAGCAGGAGTGGGGCATGCCACGCATCCCGCATCCCGACTGCCGGCCGATGACCTGGGCGCAGCTGCGCGAGATGCGCGACGGTGGCATGGAGCTGGGTTCGCACGGGGTCCACCACCACATGCTGGCCAAGCTGCCGCATGCGCAGATGGTGGCGGAGATCCGCGGCTCGAAGATGGCCCTGGAGAGCAACCTGGGCCAGGACGTATGCGCCATGTCGTACCCGGTCGGCGGCTTCGAGGCGTTCGACGACGCGGTGATGGAGGCGGCCGGCGCGGCCGGCTTCCGCCTGGCCTGCAGCTACGTCAGTGGAACCAACCGGCTGCGTCGGCAGCCGCTGCATTCGCTCAGGCGCCTGCACGTCGAACGCGACGTGGACGCGGCCTGGTTCCACGGTATGCTCGAGTTGCCGGAGCTGTTCACTTACCGCACCAACATGCTCATAGGTTGATACCAGGTAACCGATAGATGTTCCCCTTGATGATGCTCTACCTGGTGTTGGTGTTGATACGCCCGCAGGACTACCCGGCTCTGGCAGGCTCCATCCCGGTCCCGGTGCAACAGCTGACCCTGGTGCTGGCCGCGATCGCGTGGCTGTTCTCCGGCCGCAGGGTGGTCTCGGCGCCGCAGAACCTGCTGCTGCTGGTGTTCCTGCTGCTGATGATGGTCTCCATCGCGATCAACGGCTGGCTGGGCGGGGCGATCCCGATCCTGCGCGACTACGCCCCGGTGGTGCTGGCCTACTTCCTGTTAGCCAACGCCTGTTTCGACCGGCGCCGGATCGTCGTGGCGATGGCGGTCACCTGCCTGTGCGCCACGGTGCTGTCGCTGCACGGCATCGAGCAGTCCGCCACCGGCCTTGGCTGGACCGGCATCGGCCTGTCCGAAGGCACGCGCATCCAGTACGTCGGTATCTTCAACGACCCCAACGACCTGGGCATGCTGTTCGTCATGTGCGTGCCGATGGCGATCTACCTCAGCCGCGGCGGCGGCTGGATGGGCCTGCGCTGGCTGCTGTGGATGGTGGTGACCGGGGTCCTGGTCTATGGCATCTACCTGACCGATTCGCGCGGCACCATCCTGGCCCTGCTCGCCATCTTTGGCGTCTACGTGTGGATGAAGCGCGGGATTTTCGTCGCCGGTACCCTGGGCCTGATCGCGCTGGTGGCGCTGAAGGCCATGCCTTCGCGCATGCAGGAGCTGGAGGTGGGCGAGGAATCGGCGATGGACCGGGTCTACTCCTGGTACGAGGGCCTGCAGATGTTCCAGCAGAAGCCGATACTGGGGGTGGGCAAGGGCGCCTACACCGACATCTACCAGCTGACCGCGCACAACTCCTTCATCCTGGTGCTGGCGGAGATGGGCATCGTCGGCTTCGCCGTCTGGCTGGCCTTCATGGGCTACTGCTTCTGGATGATGATCAAGGCGGTGACCTGGCGGCCGGATCCAGGCAAGGGTCCGGAGGAGTACGGGCTGGATGCGGCGGGGGTGCGGGAGTGGGGCGAGGACCGCCGGGTGGCGGTGACCCTGTTGCTGGCCCTGTGCGGCTTCATCGTCTCGGCCTTCTTCCTCAGCCGCACCTACGTCGTCACCATCTACCTGTTCGCCGGCATCGTCGTCGCCCACTATGCCTGCATGCAGGGCCGCTATCGCTTCCTCCCGGAGTTCAAGTTGAGCAAACACCTGTTGTTGTGGCCGGCGGTGGCCGCCGTCGGCGCGGTCGCCCTGTACCTGGTCGTGCGCGTCCTGTTGCTGCTGTCATGAGGAAGGAATCCTCGCTGCTCCACAGCACCCTGTTCTCGTCGATCGGGATCTACACCGAGTACGTGTTCGGGATGGTGGTTTCGATCCTGATCGC
>SEHC01000327.1 GCA_004173415.1 Lysobacteraceae bacterium | reverse complement strand
TACTCCACCCTGACCTATCCGCAGATCAGCGGCCAGTACGCCGACGTGGACGATCGCGCCTTCCCGCGCCGCGGCTTCAGCGGCAGCGTCGCCTTGCGCGGCGGGGTCGAGGGCGTCGGTTCCGATGCCACGTTCCTGCAGCTGCATTCGGTCGCGCGCTGGTACAAGGGCCTGGGCCGGCAGAACCGTCTGCTGGTCCGCGGCGAGTTCGGCACCACCTACACCAACTCGCTGGTGGCGATGCCGCCGAGCCTGCGCTTCTTCGCCGGTGGCGATCGCAGCGTGCGCGGCTATGCGTTCCGCGAGGTCGGCCCGCGCCTGCCCAACGACTATGCGCTGGGCGCCCGCCACGCGGTCACCGGCAGCGTGGAGTACGAGCGCTACCTGCAGGACAGCCCATGGGGTGGCGCGGTCTTCGTCGATACCGGCAGCGCCTTCGACGATACCCCCAAGCTGAAGACAGGCATCGGCGTCGGCCTGCGCTGGCGTTCGCCGGTCGGCCCGGTGCGGGTCGACGTCGCCCACGGCCTGGACGATCCGGATTCCTCGTTCCAGCTCTACCTCAACATCGGTGCCGATCTGTGAGCGCGCGTCCCGAGGCGGTAAGCCCGGAGGAACGCGAGGCGCGGATCGCCGAGTTGCGGGCGCGGCGACGCGCGCGCATGCGCACCCTGGGCCGGCGCAGCGCCGTGGGCACGTTGTTGCTGGGTGTGGTGGCCGCGGTGCTGCTGTATTGGCTGCTGCAGACCGTGGCTGGACGCGACGTGCTGCTCAACCAGATCATCGCCAGGCTGCCGGCCGGTTCCACCCTCACCTGGAAGAAGGTGGAAGGTCCGCTGGCCGGCCCGCTGACCCTGCACGGCGTCGACTTCCGCTACGGCCAGATCCATTTCAGCGCCGAACGCCTGTACCTGGACCCGGACCTGCGGCCGCTGCTGGGACGCAGGTTGCGGCTGGACGCGCTGCAGGTATCCGGCGCCACCCTGGACCTGCCGGGCAGCGACGAGCCGTTCAAGCTGCCGACCTGGCCCGAGGTGCTGCCGGCCATCGAGATGCCGCTCGCGATCCAGGCCGATACGCTGCAAATAGACGGGCTGCGCATCACCCGGGCCGACCAGCCGCTGATCGACATCCGCCACGCGCGCGGCGGCATCGACCTGGGCAACGGCTACTTCAAGGCCGAGAAACTTGCCATGTACAGCGACCTGGCGCGCATCGACGTGCACGGCGGCTACGAGCCGCGCAGTCGCTATCGCACCGACCTGCGGGCCACCGCGGTGTTCCCGGCGGCGATCGGGCGCGCGCCCGCACGCCTGGGCCTGGTCGCGCGCGGCGACCGCCAGCGCATGGACATTGGCGTGGGCGGCAATGCCCCGGCGCCGATCCGGGTACTGCTGGGCGTGCGCGGCGAAGAGAATCCGACCTGGGTGTTCAGCGGCAGGACCGAGGCGCTGGACCTGAGTTTGCTGGGACTGCCGGCCGGCGGCGGATCCCTGGCCTTCGACCTGGCGGCCAACGGCGCCGGCGGTGCCGCCGACCTGCGCGGACGCGTCGCCCGTGGCGAGCTGGTCGCGGTGATCGAGCCTTCCAGGATCCGGATTGCCGATGAAGTGCTCAGCGTCGAACCGCTGGCGGTGCAGCTACTGGACGGACGCGCCACGCTGCGCGGGCGCGCCGATTTCAACGACCCGGAGAACCCTCTGTTCAAGTTCGCGGTCAACGCGCGCGGCCTGCGCTGGGGCGAGGACGCCGCCACGCGGATCGTCGCCGACGCCGACCTGGGCGTGGCCGGGCAGATGAAGGACTGGGCCGCCATCGGCAGGGCGACCTTGGTGCGCGATGGGCAGAAGGCGATGGTCGAGTTCGACGGCCGTGGCGATGACCGGCAGATGGAATTGAAGAAGCTGCTGGCGACCATGCCCACCGGCACCCTGGATGGCACCGGCACCGTGGGCTGGGAGCCGGGCCTGCGCTGGGACGTGGGCGCCACGCTGGCCGGCTTCGATCCCGGCTATTTCTTCGCCGGCTGGAACGGCGATGTGTCCGGCACCCTGGCCAGCAAGGGCCAGGCGCGCGAAACCACCGGTTTCGACGCCACGCTCGATGTGCCCAGGCTGGGCGGCAGCCTGCGCGGGCGCAAGCTGGACGGACGCGGCCGGTTCGCCCTGCACGGTGACCAGGGCGAGGGCCAGCTCGTCCTGGCGCTCGGCGCCAGCCGCGTGGAAGCCAGCGGCAAGGTCGGCGACCGGCTGGACATCGACGCGATGCTGCAGCCGTTGCACCTGGACGACCTGTTGCCCGACGCCAGCGGCAGCCTGGCCGGCACGCTCAAGCTCAGCGGCAAGCGCAACGCGCCGACCCTGGAGGCCGACCTCACCGGCAACGGCCTGAGGTGGGCCGGCTACGGCGCGCAGACGATCAGCGCGCGCGGCCGCCTGCCGTGGAGCGGCGGCGATGGCGACCTCGCCCTGCGTGCGTCCGGCGTGGACGCCGGCCTGGTCCTGGACAATGTGCGGGTGGACGCGCGCGGCGCGGTCGAGGACCTGCAGTTCAACGGCGAGGCGAGCAACCCGATGGGTTCGCTGTCGCTGGCTGGCAGCGCGCTCAAACGTGGCCCCAACTGGCAGGGCAGCCTGGACGCCTTGCAGCTGACCCCGTCCAAGGGCAGCAGCTGGCGCTTGCAGCAAGCCGCCCGCCTGGTCCAGAACGGCAAGGCCTTCACCCTGTCGCCCGCCTGCCTGGCCGCCAGCGGCGGCGGCGCGCTCTGCGCGCAGGCCAATTGGCCACGCGAAGGATTGCAGGTCCACGCCGACGCGCTGCCGCTGACCCTGCTGCAGCCGTGGCTGCCGCCCAGCGGTGGCCGCCCGCTGATCCTGCGCGGCCAGGTGCAACTGGACGCCTCGGTGAAACCGGTGGCCAGCGCCTGGGTCGGCGAAGTGCACCTGGCCTCGCTCGATGGCGGGCTGAAGCTGGGCAACAACGCGCGTGGCGAGATCATGCGCTACGACAACTTCACCCTGGATGCCGAGTTCAATC
>SEHC01000326.1 GCA_004173415.1 Lysobacteraceae bacterium | reverse complement strand
GCCACCGTGCGCATCGGCATGAAGGTCGATCCCGAGCGCCTGGTCAACCTGGTCCGGGTCCTGGCCGGGATCCAGGCCGAAGCCAACCCCTCGGTGATCCTGGGCGCCACCGACCAGAGTCCGTACGCGATGGCCCAGCTGTATCAGTTCCTGGCTTCGGGCGGCGAGATCCAGCCGCTGCACGCGGTGCGTGGCGTGCTCGGCCCGGACGGCAAGCTGCTCAAGCGCTACGACAAGACCCCGGCGCCGGCGCAGGAGGGCGATTCCATCGCCGCTAACCTGACCAGCATCGCCCTGCAGCAGGTGGTCAGCAACGGCACCGGGAGGCAGTTGCTGGGCGACGGCCTCGGCCGCTTGCAGTCGGCCGGCAAGACCGGCACCAGCAACGATGGCCGCGACAGCTGGTACGCCGGCTACACCGGCGACCACCTGGCGGTGGTGTGGATGGGCAACGACCAGAACGAGCAGACCGGCCTGTACGGCGCCACCGGCGCCATGCGGGTCTGGTCGGGGATCTTCTCGCGCCTGCCCAGCGCGCCGCTGAAAGTCTCCGGCAAGGGCCTGGACTGGCAGTGGGTGGTCGGCTCCAACAGCACCGATGCCGGATGCCCGGGCGCCCGCCAGTTGCCGTTCGTGGCCGGCTTCGCCCCCGAGTACGCCCCCTGCGTGGTCGAGACCCCGGTCGAGGAAGGCTTCGAGGTCGAGGCCGAGGGCGGTGGCTGGCGCAGCTGGTTCGGCCTGGACAAGAAACAGGAACCGGAGCCTGCAGAGGCTCCCCCGCAGCCCGAACCCTGAGCCGCCGCATGCCTTCGGTCCGCACTCTTTCCCGCATGCGTCTGGCCGCAGCCTCCCTGCTGCTGGTGCTGGGCGCCTGCAGCACCGGCACGCCGCTGCCGCCGCAAGCGCCGGCGTTGCCACGCGTGGCCCCCGAGCAGCGGCTGGCCGCGGCGATCGCCGCTGCCGCCGGCAGCGACGACCGCGAACTGGCGGTGCAGCCCCTGCGCGATCCCGAGGTCCAGGACCTGCGCGAAACGGCCGCCGACGCGATCAGGGCGCACGACTACGCCGCGGCCGCCGAGTCCCTCAACCAGGCCCTGCTGATCGTCGCCGATGATCCGGCGGTGCTGCAGGAGCGGGCCGAAGTGGCCCTGCTGCAAGGCGAGGACGAACGCGCCGAAACCCTGGCCCTGCGCGCCTTCGAACTCGGTTCGAAAGTCGGGCCGCTGTGCCGTCGCCACTGGGCGGTGGTCGAACAGGCCCGCCTGGGGCGGGGCCTGACCCAGGATGCGCAATCGGCGCACGTGCAGATCGCCGCCTGCACCGTGGCCGGCTTCGAACGGATGTAGGGCGTCCGCCCCTTCCCGCGTTTGCGCGGGAAGCCCGGGATGGGAGCGCGCCCAAGCCGGTAAACTTGCCGGACACGCCAGCCCCGCGATGCCTCCAGGCGCCTGCCCTGGCATTCGACTGGTTGCCGCAACCGTAGTGCGATCGGCTCCGGCTCGCCCCCACTCCAGCCTTCCCCCCGTGAACGGGGCCGGGGGCTTTCAACAGGATCGCTCTTCCCACCCAATGTCCCAACTCGCCCAAGCCAGCCGTGATGCCCTCAGTGAGGGTGGGGCGCTCGCCAGCCAGCTCGACAACTTCGTGCCCCGCGAGGCCCAGCAGCGCCTGTCCACGGCCATTGCCGAGGCCTTCGAGGGCCGCGAGGTACTGCTGGCCGAGGCCGGCACCGGCACCGGCAAGACCTTCGCCTACCTGGTGCCGGCGCTGCTGTCCGGGCTCAAGACCATCATCTCCACCGGCACCCGCGCCCTGCAGGACCAGCTCTACCACCGCGACCTGCCGCGCGTGCGCAATGCCCTGGGGACCGGCCTGAAGTCGGCGTTGCTGAAAGGCCGGGCGAACTACCTGTGCAAGTACCGACTGGAACAGGCCAAGGGCGAGCCGAAGTTCACCACCCGCGAACAGATCTCGCAGTTCCAGCGCATCGTCGCCTGGGGCGGACGCACCCAGTTCGGCGACATGGCCGAACTGGAGGCGCTGGCCGACGACTCGCCGCTGCTGCCCATGGTCACCTCGACCAACGACAACTGCCTGGGCACCGACTGCCCGTTCTGGAGCGAGTGCTTCGTGGTCCAGGCGCGGCAGCGTGCGCAGTCGGCCGACATCGTGGTGGTCAACCATCATCTTTTATTGGCCGACCTGGCGCTGAAGCAGGAAGGCGTCGGCGAGATCCTGCCTGGCGCGCAGGCCTTTGTCATCGACGAGGCCCACCAGTTGCCGGAGCTGGCCGCGAACTTCTTCGGCGAAAGCTTCGGCATGCGCCCGATCCAGGAACTGGCCCGCGATTGCCTTGCCGAATGCAAGGACGTGCCCGGCGCGCTGGCCAGCCTGCAGCCGCCGGTGCGAGGGCTGGAACAGGCGCTGCGCGAACTGCGCGCCGGCATGGAAGGCCTGCCCACCCGCGGCACCCGCTTTCGCGCGCTGGCCAAGCCGGAAGTGCGGGCGGGTTTCGACGCCCTGTCCGAAGCGCTGGCCCGGTTGATCGAGGCGGTGGTGGCGATGGCCGACGCTTCGCTGGGCCTGGATGCTTGCGCCGCGCGGGCCAAGGACGCCGCCATGCGCCTCGAGCGCTGGCTGCAGGACAGCACCAGCTCGGGCGAAAGCCAGGTGGTGGATTTCGAAAGCGGCGCGCCGCTGACCACCAGCGACGTGCTCTGGTACGAACTGACCCAGCGTGGCTTCCGTTGCCAGCGCACGCCGCTGGACGTGTCCGGTCCCTTGCGCGAACACCGCGAGAAATCGCAGGCGGCCTGGGTGTTCACTTCGGCCACGCTGGCGGTGAGGGGCGACTTCGAACACATCGCCACGCGGCTGGGGCTGGCCGATCCGGAAACACTGCTGCAACCCAGCCCGTTCGACTGGCCGAAACAGGCACTGTGCTACCTGCCGCAGAATCTGCCCGAACCCAATACGCGCGGTTTCGGCACCGCATTGATCGCCGCGCTGTATCCGGTGCTGCAGGCGTCGGCGGGCCG
>SEHC01000019.1 GCA_004173415.1 Lysobacteraceae bacterium | reverse complement strand
GACCTCATGACGCGGCCCGCGTCGGGTCCGGGTAGGTTGCTCGAGCGTAACGGCGACGTTGCGCCTAGAGGAATGACTGTCCAAGACAGAACCCGGCTTATCGGCCGGCTCCGCCACTTCCACGTTCGCTTCGCGTTCGATGAAAGCCCCAAAGTTTGCGATGCAAACTTCGGGCCCCTGGCTTGTGCCCCAATTTCCCGCCGCTGTCGCGGCGCCCCCTTTACTAAAGGGGGCTGTGACTTCGTTCGTTGTCCATGGGCAAAGCGCGTGTATGCGGGCTTGCGATTCCCCTGGCGTCGCTCCCACAAGAACTATTCGTCGTTGCGCTGGGTGGTTTGGCCTTCGAAGCGGCCATTGGGGCCGAATCGGCGTTCGCTGATGTATCCGCGGCCCCGGTGGTCGATGGCGATGATCGTGCTGGCGCGCGTGCCGTAGGTTTCGCCGCGGATGAAGGCCGGGGACAGCCAGCGCTCCAGTTCGATGCCGACGCCGGTGTCCGGCAGCGCCTCGTCCGGCGCCACCTGCTCGTCGGCGAGGGCGCGCCACAGCGGCTCCGGATCCAGCGCTTCGGTGTCCGCCCATGCCTGCATCGCCGCGCACAGGCGAAAGGTCTTCGGCCAGGCCACGTCGAAGCCGCCATTGGACATGCCATGGATGCCCGGCGCGATCGTGCGCCGCTCGGGGGCCGGGTGGTTGCCCAGGTACTCACAGGAGTCGGCATCGACGACCAGCAGGTTGAAGGGTGCGTACTGGTCCGCGCCTTCGAGCAGGCCCCGCGCATGGGCCCTGGCCGGCAAGCCGCCGGTGAGGAACTCCAGCGGCAGGCGGCCGCGCGACGGACCGGGCAGCGCCTGGGCCAGCGGATCGCGCACGTTGGTTACGACCGAGGCGCGTCCCTGTCTGTCGATGCCCACCCAGGTGCCGCCCGATTGCAGGTCGCGGCCGGCGCGCACGCCTGCTTCGCCCGGCCACTGCGCCAGGGGAGCGGTGGGGCGGGGATGGAATTCATCGCGGTTGCCGGCCATCAGCAGGCGCCAGCGGGGGTGGATCTTCCAGGCGACGGCAACCAGGCACATGCCGCGATTGTCCCGCAGCAGCGCAGGAGCGGGCCAGCGGACTGATCTCAGGGTGGAGTGAGAAATCTGATTTCACGCCATGTCCACGTCGATGAATTTCAGCTCAATCTCAAAATTTGAGACTAAACAGCACCTTGTGGATAACCCTTGAACAAGTTTGTGAAGTATCTCGCAAGCCATTGAAGTACAAGACGATTTATTGGTGTGTTGCCTGTTGACAACCTTTCCATCGGTGCTAAGGTGGGAACCAGAGGGAAAACCGGGTTTGTAGTGGTTTTTCGTGGTTAAATTTCCGCCTTCCAGCGGCCTTCGTGGGTGCAGTCGTAGTGTTCCAGGGTGAGACCGCCATCACAGTTGACGACAAGGGCCGATTGGCGGTGCCCACCGCCTATCGCGACCTGGTCCGTGACTGCGGCAATCGCCTGGTGGTCACCTACAACCCGTTCGAGTCCGGCTGCCTGTTCCTGTACCCGCAGAAGGAGTGGGAGCGGGTCCGCGATGCGGTCAATGCCCTGCCTTCCACGCTTTCGGCGCATCGCCGCATGCAGCGCAACCTGGTGGGTTCGGCGATGCCGGTGGAACTGGATGGCAATGGCCGCATCGGCATCCCCGCCAGCCATCGCAGCGCGGTGGGCATCGAGAAGAAGGCTGTGCTGCTGGGCATGGGCGACAAATTCGAATTGTGGAGCGAGCAGGCGCATCACGCGCAGATCCGTCAGACGATTTCCGACGACGATCTGAGCGAGCACATGCTCGACCTGAAGCTGTGACGGGCGGTGCCCGGGTGCGCGGCGAAGCGCAGGCCGGCCACCTTCCGATGCGGCATTTGCCGGTGATGTTCGCGCAGGTCATGGAAGGGCTGCAGGTACGCGGGAACGGAACCTACCTGGACGGCACGTTCGGGCGCGGCGGGCACGCACGGGGGGTGTTGCAACGACTTGGCCCGGGAGGCCGCCTGCTGGTGATGGACAAGGATCCGGAAGCGATCAGCCACGCCGAACAGTCGTTCGCCGGTGATCCGCGCGTGTCGATCCATCGCGGCAGCTTCGCCGCGATGGCGCAGTGGGAAGCCACCGCGGCCGGGCTCGACGGCCTCCTCCTGGACCTGGGTGTTTCCTCGCCGCAGCTGGACGAGGCCGGGCGCGGCTTCAGCTTCGGCAAGGATGGCCCGCTGGACATGCGCATGGATCCGGACAGCGGCGAAAGCGCGGCGCAGTGGCTCGCGCGCGCCGACGAAGCCGAGATCGCCGACGTGCTCTGGACCTACGGCGAGGAACGCCTGAGCCGGCGGATCGCCAAGGCCATCGTCGCGCGCCGCGCCGAGAAGCCGTTTACCCGCACTTCCGACCTGGCCGACCTGCTGGGCGCCGTGGTCGGGCGCGGAAAACACGACATCAACCCGGCGACGCGCAGCTTCCAGGCCATCCGCATCCACATCAACCGCGAACTGGCCGACCTGGAAGCCGGCCTGGATGGCGCCCTCGCGCTGCTCAATCCGGGCGGCCGCCTGGCGGTGATCAGCTTCCACTCGCTGGAAGACCGCATCGTCAAGCGTTTCATCGCCCGCCATGCCAAGGCGCCGCCGGCCAACCGCCGCCTGCCCGAGCTGGAGGTTTTCGTGCCCACGCTCAAGGCCATCGGCGACGCCCAGCGCGCCGGCCAGGAAGAGACTTCGGCCAATCCGCGCGCGCGCAGCGCGGTGCTGCGCGTCGCCGAGAAGCTGGGGGCCGCCGCATGAGCCGCTTCCTGGTCGGCGCGCTGATCCTGGCCTGCATGGCCTCGGCGATCGGCGTGGTCCATGCGCGGCACCGGCACCGGGTCCTGTTCGTGGAGCTGTCGCGCCTGGAGAAGGCGCGCGACGAGCTCAACATCGAGTTCGGCCGGCTGCAGCTGGAACAGGCCACGGTGGCCGAGAGCAACCGCATCGACCAGGTGGCGCGCCTGCGCCTGGGGATGAAGTTCCCGGAGGCCGCCGACGTGGTCGTGGTGCGTCCATGAAGGGTTCGGTGAAGAACGCGCCGCCCGGCCGCAACCGCAACCGCGCGCGCTTCAACCTGCGCGGCCGGGTGATGCTGGTGGTCGGCGCGCTCGGCCTGTGCTCGGTCAGCCTGGTCGGCCGCGCCGCCTATGTGCAGCTGGTCAACAGCGATTTCTACCAGCGCGAGGGCAACGAGCGCTTCGTTCGCGAGATCGAGATCCCGATCTCGCGCGGCATGATCACCGACCGCAACGGCGAGCCGGTGGCGGTGTCCTCGCCGGTCGAGTCGATCTGGTGCGATCCGCAGGAGCTGCTGAAGACCCCCGACCGGCTGCCCGAACTGGCCGCCGCGCTGGGCGAGCCGCTCGACGCCCTGACCAGCCGGATCAGCCAGCGCGCGGAGAAGGAGTTCTACTACCTCAAGCGCCGCATCAATCCGGACGAGGCCAAGCGGATTCTCGCCCACGGCGTGCCCGGCGTGTACTCCAAGCGCGAGTACCGCCGCTTCTACCCGCAGGGCGAAGCGATGGCCCACGTGCTGGGTTTCACCAACATCGACGACCGCGGCCAGGAAGGCGTCGAGCTGGCGTTCGACGAGTGGCTGCGCGGCACGCCCGGGGCCAAGAAGGTGATCCGCGACCGCCGCGGCCGGATCGTGGAGAACGTGGACCTGATCAAGCAGGCGCAGCCGGGCAAGGACCTGATCCTGAGCATCGACCGCCGGATCCAGTTCCTGGCCTATCGCGAGCTGCGCAACGCGCTGGTCTCGCATGATGCCAGCAGCGGCTCGGCGGTGGTCCTGGACGTGGCCACCGGCGAGGTGCTGGCGATGGTCAACCTGCCGACCTTCAACCCGAACGCGGCCTCGCTGGGCAAGCCCGACGCACACCGCAACCGCGCGATCACCGACATGATCGAGCCGGGCTCCACGATCAAGCCGATCACCGCCGCCGCGGCCATGGTCGCCGGCGCGGTCACCCCGGCCACCCAGTTCAACACCGCGCCGGGCTGGATCCCGAACGGCCGCTGGCGCACGACCGACACCCACAACTACGGCGTGCTGGACGTGACCGGGATCATCCGCAAGAGCTCCAACGTGGGCGCCGCCAAGCTGGCTGCGCTGGTGCCGGACCAGCAGTACTACGAATTCCTGCGCAAGTTCGGCTACGGCAGCAAGACCGGCAGCGGTTTTCCCGGCGAAGCGGCGGGCAAGCTGGTGCCGCCCAATCGCTGGAGCGGCACCACCAAGCAGACCATGTCCTACGGTTATGGCATCTCGGCCACGCCGCTGCAGATCGCCCATGCCTACGCGACCCTGGGCAACGGCGGCAAGTCGATCGCCCCGACCTTCGTCAAGGGCCAGCGCAACGAGCCGGTCGAGGTGGTGACCCCGGAGATCGCCCGCGAAGTGCTGAAGATGATGCAGACAGTGACCGAGACCGGCGGCACCGCGACCCGCGCGGCGATCCTCGGCTACCACGTGGCCGGCAAGACCGGCACGGCGCGCAAGTCCAGCGGCGGCGGTTACTCGCGCGACTACCTGGCGTTCTTCGCCGGTGTGGTTCCGGTCGACAACCCGCGCTTCGCCATGGCGGTGGTGGTGGAGAACCCGCGGGCCGGTTCGATCTATGGCGGCCTGGTCTCCGCGCCGGTCTTCCACAACGTAATGGAAGGCGCGCTGCGGTTGATGGACGTGCCGCCCGACGACATCGAGACCTGGATCGCGGCACAGGACAAGAATGACGCAGAGGGCGCGCGCAAGCTGGCGCCGATGGCCGTCGCGGTGGCCGCACGCGCGCCGGCCGCCTTGCCCGCGCCCTTGCCGGACGATCTGCCTTGAAGCGCGCCATGGCCCTCGCCGACCTGCTTCCGGACCTGGACGTGCCGCGCGACATCGTGGTCCGCGGCCTGGTCCAGGACAGCCGCGCGATCGAACCCGGCGACGGGTTCGTGGCCATCGCCGGGTTCGGCGCGCATGGGCTCGGCTTCGTCGACAAGGCGCTCGCCGCGGGCGCCAGCGCGATCCTGTTCGAGCCGCCGGCCCCGGCCGACCTGCCGGCCCCGGCCGCTGCGATCGCGGTGCCCGGCCTGCGTGGCCGGATGGGCGAAATGGCCGACCGCTTTCACTCGCGTCCCTCGCGGGACATGGACATGGTCGGGGTCACCGGCACCAACGGCAAGACCTCCACGGTGCAGTTGCTGACCCAGGCCTGGCACCTGCGCGGGCTCCGCTGCGGCAGCATCGGCACCCTCGGCGCCGGCCTGTATGGCGAAGTGTCGGCGACCGGCTTCACCACGCCACTGGTCCTGCAGACCCATGCGCTGCTGGCCCAACTGCGCGACGCCGGCGCGCGCGCCGTGGCCATGGAAGTGAGTTCCCACGCGCTCGACCAGGGTCGCGTGGACAACGTGCATTTCGACGTCGCCGTGTTCACCAACCTCACCCGCGACCACCTCGATTACCACGGCGACATGCGCGCCTATGGCGCAGCCAAGGCCCGCCTGTTCGCCTGGCCGGAGCTGAAGGCCGCGGTGGTCAACCTGGATGATGCGCACGGAAGGGAGATGTTCGAAGCACTGTCTCCCGAACTGGTCCGGATCGGGGTGAGCTCGCGCGAGGCGCGCGGCGCCAGCGTGCGCGCCGAGAATCCGCGGCTGGATGCGGAGGGCATCGCCTTCGAGCTGCGCATCGACGGCCAGTCGCACCCGGTGCAGTCCAGGCTGCTGGGCCGTTTCAACGTCGACAACCTGCTGGCGGTGGCTGGCGCGATGCATGCGCTGGGCGACACCCCCGCCGAGATCGCCCGGGTGCTGTCCAGGCTGCAGCCGATCCACGGGCGCATGAACCGCCTCGGCGGCGACGCCGGTCGGCCGCTGGTGGTGATCGACTACGCGCACACGCCCGACGCGCTGGAGCAGGCCCTGGCCAGCCTGCGCGACCATGCGCCGGCGCGCCTGTTCTGCGTATTCGGTTGCGGCGGCGAACGCGATAGCGGCAAGCGCCCGCAGATGGCGGCCTGCGCCGAGCGCCTGGCCGATGTGGTCATCGTCACCGACGACAATCCGCGCGCCGAGGATGGCGACCGGATCGTGGCGGACATCCTCGCCGGCTTCGCCCGGCCCGGGGCCGTGGTCGTGCAGCGGGACCGCGCCCTGGCCATCGCCCTGGCCATCGGCGAGGCCGGTCCGGAAGACATCGTGCTGGTGGCCGGCAAGGGCCACGAGCCTTACCAGGAGATCGACGGCATCCGTCATCCCTTCGACGACTCCGCGGTCGCCCGCGAATGCCTGGAGGCGCATGCGCCGCAGGCCGGGGTCCAGGACCAGCATGCGCAGGACGCGCCGGAGCAACCATGAACCGCACTCCTCTTTCACTGCTCGCGCACTGGGCCGGCGGCGAACTGCAGGGCGACGACATCGTCGTCGAGACCCTGACCAACGACACCCGCAACCTGCAGCCGGGAGCGCTGTACGTGGCCTTGCGCGGAGAGCGCTTCGACGGCCATGACTTCGCCTACGACGCCGCCATGCGCCACGCCGGGGCGCTGATGGTCGACCACGCGGTGCCGGTCGACCTGCCGCAGGTCATCGTCGCCGACACCCAGCGGGCACTGGCCGCCATCGCCGCCAGCCTGCAGCGCGACCGTGATGCGCGCGTGGTCGCCATCACCGGCAGCAACGGCAAGACCAGCGTCAAGACGCTGCTGTTGTCGATCCTGCAGGGTGCAGGCAGCACCTACGCCAACCCGGGCAACCGAAACAACGAGATCGGCCTGCCGCTGGCCGTGATCGAGGCGCCGGACGACGCCGATTTCGCGATCTACGAAATGGGCGCCGGCAAGCCCGGCGACATCGCCTACCTGACCGACATCGTCACTCCGGACGTGGCCCTGGTGAACAACATCGCCGCCGCCCATCTGGAACGGATGGGCAGTCTGCTGGGCGTAGCCGAGACCAAGGGCGCGATCTACACCGCGCTGGGCGAGGGCGGGGTGGCGGTGATCAACGCCGATGATGCGTTCGGCGAATATTTCGCCAGCCTGGCGGCAGGCCGCCGGGTGCTGCGCTTCGGGCTGGAAGCCAGTGCCGAGGTCGGCGCGCGCGACATCGTCGCCAGCGCCGATGGCTCGCGCTTCACCCTGCTCACGCCACAAGGCGAAGCGGCAATCGATCTGCCGCTGCCCGGCCGCCACAACGTGTTGAACGCGCTGGCCGCGGCCTCGCTGGCGCTGGCCTGCGGGGTCGACCTGGCGACGATCGCCAGCGGCCTGGCCGGCAGCAAGCCGGTCCCCGGCCGCCAGGTGGCGCGCGCACTGGCCAACGGCGCGGTCCTGGTCGACGACAGCTACAACGCCAATCCCGGTTCGCTGGCCGCGGCGATCGACGCCCTGGCCGCGGCCGGCGGCGAGTCGTGGCTGGTCCTTGGCGACATGCGCGAACTCGGACCGGAAGGCGAGTCGATGCACGCCGACGCCGGCCGCCAGGCCAAGGCGGCGGGCATCGCCCGGTTGTATGCGCTGGGCCCGCTCAGCGAGGCGGCGGCGCGCGCGTTCGGCGAGGGCGCCCGCAGCTTCGCTTCGCACCAGGCGCTGGCCGAGGCCTTGGGCGAGGACATCCGCAAGCACGCCCGGCCGCAGCAGCTGCGCTGCCTGGTGAAGGGTTCCAGGGGGAGCGCGATGGACCGAATCGTCTCCGCGTTGCTGCATTCGGGGGAGGGCGGATCGCATGTTGCTTGAACTGACACGCTGGCTGCAGCAGCTGGAAAGCCTGTTCGGGCTGTTCGGCTACCTGACCTTCCGCGGCATCCTCGCCGCGTTGACCTCGCTGGCGCTTTCGCTGTGGCTGGGCCCGGCGGTGATCCGCCGGCTGGCCCAGTTCAAGGGCGGCCAGCCGATCCGCCAGGACGGCCCGCAGACCCACTTCACCAAGGCCGGCACCCCGACCATGGGCGGCGCGCTGATCCTGATGACCGTGCTGCTGTCGGTGCTGCTGTGGGGCGACCTGCGCAACCGCTATGTCTGGGTGGTGCTGCTGGTGATGCTGGCCTTCGGCGCGATCGGCTGGTACGACGACTGGATCAAGATCGTCAGGCGCGACCCCAACGGGCTCAAGTCGCGCTGGAAATACCTGTTGCAGTCGGTGTTCGGGCTGGCCGCGGGGTTGTTCCTGTGGCTGACCGCCGATCCCTCGGTGCCCGCCTCGACGACGTTCTACATCCCGATGATCAAGAGCGTGGCGCTGCCGCTGGCAGGAGTCAGCTTCGTGGTCATCGCCTACTTCTGGATCGTCGGCTTCTCCAATGCGGTGAACCTGACCGACGGCCTGGACGGACTGGCGATCATGCCGACCGTGCTGGTCGCCTGCGCGCTGGGCGTGTTCGCCTATGCCTCCGGCAACGCGGTGTTCTCGGCCTACCTGCAGATCCCGCAGGTTCCGGGCGCAGGCGAACTGGTGATCATCTGCGCGGCCATCGCCGGCGCGGGCCTGGGTTTCCTCTGGTTCAACACCTACCCGGCCATGGTCTTCATGGGCGACATCGGCGCGCTGGCGCTGGGCGCGGTGCTGGGCACGGTCGCGGTGATCGTCCGCCAGGAGCTGGTCCTGGTGATCATGGGCGGCATCTTCGTGGTCGAAACGCTGTCGGTGATGATCCAGGTGGCGTCGTTCAAGCTGACCGGCAAGCGCGTGTTCCGGATGGCGCCGATCCATCACCACTTCGAGCTCAAGGGCTGGCCGGAACCGCGGGTGATCGTGCGCTTCTGGATCATCTCGGTGGTGCTGGTGCTGGTCGGCCTGGCCACGTTGAAGGTGCGCTGATGAACGACACGCTGCGCCAGGCGACACGGCTGGAGGCCATCGGCGGCCGCTACGACCCGTGGCTGCTGGGCGTCACCCTTGCCCTGGCCGGGCTGGGCGTGGTGATGGTCGCATCGAGCTCCATCGCCATGGACAGCAATCCGTTCCATTTCCTCGGCCGCCACCTTGTGTTCCTGGCCCTGGGCATCGGCCTGGCCTGCGTGGCCATGCGCACCGAACTCAAGACCATCGAACACTACAACCAGTGGCTGCTGCTGGCCTGCTTCGTGCTGCTGGCGGCGGTGTTCGTGCCCGGGCTGGGCAGCAGCGTCAATGGCGCGCGGCGCTGGATCAACCTGGGCATCTCCAAGTTCCAGGTCGTCGAAGCGGTCAAGGTGCTCTACATCGTGTGGTTGTCCAGCTACCTGGTGCGGTTCCGCGACGAGGTCAATGCGACCTGGCCGGCGATGCTCAAGCCGCTGGGCGTGGCCGTGGCCCTGGTCGGCCTGCTGCTGCTGCAGCCCGACTTCGGCTCCTCGACCCTGCTGCTGGCGATCACCGCCGGCATGCTGGTGCTGGGCGGGGTCAACCTGCCGCGGATGTCGGCGCCGATCGTGATCGGCCTGCCGATCTTCGCCTTCATCGCCATCCTCGAACCGTACCGGATGCGCCGCATCACTTCCTTCATGAACCCATGGGAAGACCAGCTGGGCTCCGGTTACCAGCTCAGCAACGCGCTGATGGCCGTGGGCCGCGGCGAATGGTGGGGCGTGGGCCTGGGCGGATCGGTGCAGAAGCTGAACTACCTGCCCGAGGCCCATACCGACTTCATCTTCTCGGTGATCGGCGAGGAACTGGGTTTCGTCGGCGCCTGCGCGGTGATCGCGCTGTACGCGTTGCTGGCCGGGCGCGCCTTCCACCTGGGCCTGCGCTGCGTGGAGATGCGCCGCCACTTCGCCGGCTATTGCGCCTTCGGCATCGCCCTGTGGATCAGCATGCAGAGCTTCGTCTCGATCGGCGTCAACCTCGGCCTGCTGCCGACCAAGGGCCTGACCCTGCCGCTGATTTCCTCCGGCGGCTCCAGCGTGATGATGACCTGCGTGGCGATGGGCCTGCTGCTGCGCGTCTCCTATGAACTCAATCGCGCCGAGCGCCAGGTCGCGCTGCTGCGCGGCGACGCGGCCCCGGCCGCGACCGATCCCGGATCGCCCGCCCCAGCCCCGGCGCAGCCCGCGCCCAGCGCACCGGTGCGCGGCACCAGCCGTCTCAACGCGCGGGTCGAACCCACTTTCGAGAGGATTGCATGAGCGTCCATGAAGACGCCCCGGTGATGATCCTGGCCGGCGGCACCGGCGGGCACATCTTCCCCGCGCTGGCCGTGGCCAAGGTGCTGCGCGCGCGCGGCGTGCCGGTGACCTGGCTCGGCGCCGAGGGCGCGATGGAAACCAAGCTGGTGCCCAGGCAGGGCATCCAGCTGGACACCATCGCCATCAGCGGACTGCGCGGCAAGGGCAAGCTGGCCTTGCTCGGCGCGCCGCTGCGGGTGCTGCGCGCGGTGCGCGCGGCCGGCTTCGTGCTGCGCTATCGCGCGCCCCGCGCGGTGGTGAGCTTCGGTGGCTTCGCCGCCGGCCCCGGCGGCATGGCCGCGCGGCTGCAGGGCAGGCCGCTGCTGGTCCACGAACAGAACCGCGCCCCCGGCTTCACCAACCGCGTGCTGGCCAGGTTCGCGCGGCGCATCCTCACCGGTTTCCCCGGCAGCTTCGCAAGTCGCGAGGAAGCCGTCGGCAATCCGGTCCGCGCCGAGATCGCGGCGCTTGGCGCGCCTGCGCAGCGGCTGGCTGGACGCAGCGGGCCGCTGCGGCTGCTGGTGCTGGGCGGCAGCCAGGGCGCGCGCGTGCTGAACACCGCGCTGCCCCAGGCCCTGGCGTCGCTGCCGCAGGACCTGGTCCAGGTGCGCCACCAGTGCGGCGAGAAGCTGCGCGAGGAAGCCGTGCGCAGCTATGCCGAGGCCGGCGTCAGCGCCAGCGTGGAAAGTTTCATCGGCGACATGGCCCAGGCCTACGAGTGGGCGGACCTGGTGGTCTGTCGCGCCGGCGCATCGACCCTGGCGGAACTGTGCGCGGTCGGCGTCGGCAGCGTGCTGGTGCCGTTCGCCGCGGCGGTCGACGACCACCAGACCAGGAACGCGCAGTACTTGGTGGAACGTGGCGCGGCGGTGCTGCTGGGCCAGGACGACCAGCTGGCCGCGCGCCTGCAGCAACTGCTTTCCGAACTCGCCGGCGACGCGGCCCGTCGCCTGGCCATGGCCGAGGCTGCGCGCACGCTGGCAAAACCCGATGCGGCTGAGCGGATCGCCGACATCATCCTTGAAGAATCGCGCCTGGAGAAAGCCGCATGATGATGGCCACTGCGCGCGAACGCCGCCTGCAGAACACCGGCAACCTGGCCCAGGAATTCCGCCGCGTGCATTTCGTCGGCATCGGCGGCTCGGGCATGAGCGGCATCGCCGAGGTGCTGTGCACGCTGGGCTACGAAGTTTCGGGTTCGGACAACGCCGACAACGCCGCCACCCGGCGCCTGTCCTCGCTGGGCGCGCGGGTGATGCGCGGCCACAACGCGGCCAACGTGCTCGGCACCGACTGCGTGGTGGTGTCCAGTGCGATCAGGCACGACAACCCCGAACTGATGGAGGCGCGGTCGCAACGCATCCCGATCGTGCCACGCGCGGCGATGCTGGCCGAGCTGATGCGCTTCCGCCGCGGCATCGCCGTGGCCGGGACCCATGGCAAGACCACCACCACCAGCCTGACCGCCGCGGTGCTGAGCGAGGGCGGGCTGGATCCGACCTTCGTGATCGGCGGGCAACTGCTCGCCGCCGGCGCCAACGCCAAGCTCGGCGATGGCCAGTGGCTGGTGGCCGAAGCCGACGAGAGCGACGGCAGCTTCCTGCGCCTGAACCCGCTGATGGCGGTGATCACCAACATCGATTCGGACCACCTGGAGAACTACGACAACGACTTCGCCAAGGTCCAGGCCGCGTTCGCCGAGTTCCTGCAGCGGCTGCCGTTCTACGGACTGGCGGTGCTGTGCATCGACGATCCGGAAGTGGCCGCGCTGGCCGCCGAGACGCCGCGCCACGTGATGAGCTACGGCTTCGCCGGGAACGCCGACGTGCGCGCCGAGGACGTTACCCAGGAAGGCGGGCGCATGCGCTTCACCCTGCGCCTGCCCGAGGACACGCAGGTGCAGGTCACCCTCGCGCTGCCGGGCCGGCACAACGTGCAGAACGCACTGGCCGCGGCCGCGATCGGCTGGCAGCTCGGGGTCAGCCCCGAACACATCGCCCAGGCGCTGGAAAAATTCTCCGGCATCGGCCGCCGTTTCAACGACCTGGGTGAAGTGACCACCCCGCACGGCGCGCGCGTGCGCCTGGTCGACGACTACGGCCATCACCCGCGCGAACTGGCCGCGGTGTTCGCCGCCGCGCGCGGCGGCTGGCCGGACAAGCGCCTGGTGGTCGCGTTCCAGCCGCATCGCTACAGCCGCACCCGCGACCAGTTCGACGCCTTCGCCGCGGTGCTTTCGGAAGTCGACGCGCTGGTCCTGAGCGAGGTCTATCCGGCCGGCGAGGCGCCGATCGCCGGCGCCGACGCCAAGTCGCTGGCCCGGGCGATCCGCGCGCGCGGCCGCAACGAGCCGGTGGTGGTCAGCCAGGTCTCGGAACTGGCCGCGGTGCTGCCCGACGTGCTGCAGGACGGCGACCTGCTGCTGCTTATGGGTGCGGGCGACATCGGACACGTCGGCCACGACATCGTCGCCCATGGTTTCGAGGGACACACAGAACGATGAACGCCTACCAATTCGCCGCTCCGCGCACCGCCGACCCGAAGGCCTTCGGCCGTGTCGCCGTGCTGCTTGGCGGCACCTCCAGCGAGCGCGAGGTGTCGCTGGATTCCGGCCGCAACGTGCTCGAGGCGCTGCGCGCGCGCGGCGTCGACGCGACCGCGGTCGACGGCATCCCGGCGTTGGCCGAGGCCCTGGTGCAGAAGAAATTCGACCGCGTGTTCAACATCCTCCACGGCCACAAGGGCGGTGGCGAGGACGGCATCGTGCAGGGACTGCTGGAAAGCTTCGGCGTCCCCTACACCGGTTCGGGTGTGCTCGGCTCGGCGCTGGGCATGGACAAGGTGCGCACCAAGCAGGTGTGGCTGTCGCTGGGCCTGCCGACGCCGCGCTACGCGCGCCTGCTGCCTGGCGACCCCGTGTCGGGCACGGGGCAGGCTGTGCACGCGGCCGCCGCGACGCTCGGCCTGCCGGTCATCGTCAAGCCGGCCAACGAGGGTTCCAGCGTCGGCGTCACCCGCGTGTTCCAGGACGCGGACCTTCAGGCGGCGGTCGAACTGGCCGCACGCTACGACGGCGAACTGCTGATGGAGCAGATGATCGTCGGCGACGAGCTGACCGTGGCCATCCTCGGCGATGTCGCCCTGCCGTCGATCCGCATCGTGCCCAAGGGCGAGTGGTACGACTACCACGCCAAGTACCAGGCCGAAGACACCCAGTACCTGTGCCCCGGCCTGGAAGG
>SEHC01000325.1 GCA_004173415.1 Lysobacteraceae bacterium | reverse complement strand
GGCGTGCTCGCCACCCTGTACCTGGATAGATGGCATGTCGACGGTCGTGCGGTCCTGCTGGGGGATGCGGCGCACGCAATGGTCCCGTTCCACGGCCAGGGCATGAACTGCGCCTTCGAGGATTGCGTGGTGCTGGCGCGCAAGCTGGAGCAGCACGCCGACCTGGCCCAGGCTTTCGCCGCGTTCGAGGCCGAGCGCAAGCCCAATGCATTGGCGATCCAGCAGATGGCGCTGGAAAACTACCTGGAGATGCGCGACCGGGTCGACGACCCGGATTTCCTGCTGCAGCGCGAGCTGGAGCTGGCCTTGCAGGATCGTCATCCGCGGCGTTTCGTGCCGCACTACACCATGGTGACCTTCATGCTGATCCCCTACTCGACCGCGCATGCGCGCAGCGAGGTCCAGCGCCAGATCCTGGTCGATGCCACCCGTGGCATCGACTCGCTGGAGGCAGTGGACTGGGCCGCGGTGGATGCGCAGGTGATGGTCCGCCTGGACGAACTGGTGGACGCCGCGTAGATGGCTGCCAGCTTCCTGTTCTATGACCTGGAGACCTTCGGCACCGACCCCCGCCGCACGCGCATCGCCCAGTTCGCCGCTCGACGACGAGTTCGTGCGCCACGGCCTGTTCCGCAATTTCCACGATCCGTACGAGCGTGAGTGGCGCGGCGGCAACTCCCGCTGGGACCTGCTGGACGTGGCCCGCCTTTTCCACGCGCTGCGCCCGCAAGGCGTGAGCTGGCCGCAACGCGAGGACGGCAAGGGCACGTCCTTCCGCCTGGAGCACCTGGCCCTGGCCAACGGCGTGCGCGAAGGCGACGCCCACGAGGCGCTGTCGGACGTGCTCGCCACCGTCGGCATGGCCCGGCGCATGCGCGCGGCGCAACCACGCCTGTGGGACTACGCGCTGAAGCTGCGCGACAAGAAATACGCCGCCACCCTGCTGGACACGACCGGCCTGGTCCCGGCCCTGCATGTCTCGCAGCGCTACCCGGCCAGCAGACTGTGCGCGGCGCCGGTGCTGCCGCTGGCCCGGCACCCGCGCTTCGACAACCGCGTGGTGGTGTTCGACCTGGACGGCGATGTCGAGGCCCTGCTGCAGCTCGATGCCGGGGACATCGCCGACCGGTTGTACACGCCCGCGGCGGACCTGCCGCCGGGCGAACAGCGCATACCGCTGAAGGAGGTCCATCTGAACCGCGCGCCCGCGCTGGTGGCCTGGTCGAACCTGCGCGAGGAAGACTTCAGCAGGCTGGGCATCGACCGCGAAGCGGCAGAAGCGAGCGCAGCGCGCCTGCGCCCGCACGCGGGGATGCTGGCCGAGAAGATGCGGCGGGTGTTCGGCGCCGAGCGCGCGCATCCGCCGTCCGATGCGGACGCTTCGATCTACGACGGGTTCATTGCCGATGGCGACCGTCGCAGGCTTGTCGAGGTGCGCGCCACGCCGGCCGAACACCTGGGCCAGCGTGAGTTCGGCTTCAAGGACCCGCGCCTGGCCGAGCTGCTGTTCCGCTATCGCGCCCGCAACTGGCCGGCGACCTTGACCGCAGCCGAACGCCGGCGCTGGGATCATTACCGCCGCCAGCGGCTCTGCGTGGACAACGGCCTGTCGGAGGCCACGTTCGAAAGCTACCAGGCCGAGATCGACCTGCTGCGTGCCCAGCATGCCGGCGACGGGGCCAGGCAGGCGCTGCTGGACCAGCTGCAGGCCTGGGGCGACGAACTGGGCGCCCAGCTCGCGTGACCACCCTCCCCTGACCAGGCCCCGCCGGCCCCGATAGACGACCCATCGCCGACCACACGACATGAGCACGTATTTCTCAGCTGCCAGCTTCAGGTTCCTCCGCGCCCTGGCCCGCAACAACGACAAGGCCTGGTTCGCGGCAAACAAGCAGAAGTACGAGGACCACGTGCGCGAACCGTTCCTGCGCCTGCTGGTGGACCTGCAGCCGGACCTGGCCCAGGTCAGCACCCACTTCCGCTCCGATCCGAGGACCGTCGGCGGTTCGCTGTTCCGGATCTACCGCGATGCGCGCTTCTCCAACGACAAGTCGCCGTACAAACCCTGGCAAGGCGCCCGCCTCTACCATGAGCGGCGCAAGCAGGTGCCGGCGCCGTCGTTCTACCTGCACCTGCAGCCGGGCCAGTGCTTCGTCGGCGCCGGCCTGTGGCATCCCGAACCCAACACCCAGCGCCGCATCCGCCAGTTCATCGTCGACAATCCGGGCAGCTGGAAAGCGGCCGCCCACGCGCCGAAATTCCGCAAGCGCTTCGAGTTCGAGGAGGGCGACAAGCTGGTCCGGGCGCCCCGCGGCTTCCCGGCCGATTTCGAGTTCATCGACGATCTGCGGCACCGCAACTTCGTGTTCTGGCGCTCGCTGCCGGACGAGACCGTGACCGGCCCGCGCCTGCGCCAGGTGGTGGCCGCCGACCTGGCGGCGCTGGGCCCGTTCATGGACTATCTCTGCGCCGCCCTCGACCTGGAGTTCTGAGCATGAAGAAGTGGATCGCACTGGCCTTGGTCGCGGTGTTGCTGCTGGGCGGCTACGTCGCCGCCGGGCCCTACCTGGCCATCCACGGCATCCGCCAGGCCCTGGCCGAGCAGGACACCGCCCGGCTGGAACGCCATGTCGACTTTCCCGCGCTGCGCGTGAGCCTCAAGGCCCAGGTCGAGGACCAGCTGGCGCGGCGCGCCGGCAGCGACCTGCAGTCCAATCCGTTCGGCGCACTGGCCCTGGCGGTGGCCAGCAACGTCGTCGGTACCGGCGTGGACGCCATGGTCACCCCGCTGGGCATCGGCGCGTTGCTGCAGGGACGCAGCATGTGGAAGAAATCGATCGGCGAGACCGTCGACGGCGACGCCTACGGCAAGCCGGTCCCGGCCGATCCCCTGAAGCAGGCCGAGCACCACTACGAATCGCCTTCGCGCTTCACCGCTACCGTGCATGACGAGGACGGCAAGCCGCTGGTGTTCGTGTTCAGGCGCACTGGCCTGACCTGGAAGCTGGCCGATATCCGCCTGCCCCGGTAGCTTGGGCAGACTCGAGGACTCAGTCGCCGGACAAGCCCACGGCCAACCCGGGCTCAGGGGTTGGCGACCCCGTGCGGCACGTGCCCGGTGGCTACGTGCAGGCGGGCGCTGTCGATGTTGTGCTGGGAATCGTCGAAGAAGATGTCGGCGCCGAAGGCCTCCAGGAACGGACCCTTGTGCCTGCCGCCCAGGAACAGCGCTTCGTCCAGGCGCACGCCCCACTCGCGCAGCGTGCGGATCACGCGCTCATGCGCCGGAGCGGAGCGCGCGGTGACCAGGGCGGTACGCAACGGCGCATCCTTGCCGGGCGGAAACGCCGCCTGCAGGTCGTGCAGCGCGGACAGGAAGCCCTTGAACGGCCCGCCGGACAGCGGCTCCTTGGCCCGGTCGCGTTCATGCCGGCCGAAGGCCTCGACCCCGTGTTCGCGCGAGACGCGCTCGCTTTCGTCGCCGAAGATCACCGCATCGCCGTCGAAGGCGATGCGCAGCTGGTCCGAGCGCTGCTGCATCGGCTGGGCCGGCAGGATCGTCGCCGCGGCGATGCCGTGTTCCAGCGAGCGCCTGACCGACTCGGGGTTGGCCGACAGGAACAGGTCGGCGCCGAACGGCTTGGC
>SEHC01000324.1 GCA_004173415.1 Lysobacteraceae bacterium | reverse complement strand
TGGTTGAGCACGGCCGCGGCCAGGTTCTGCGGCGTGCATTCGTCCTGCATCAGTTCCGGGGCCACGTCGCTGCCGGCCAGGACGTTGGGAAGCGCATAGCGCTCGACCTTGAGCAGGCCAAACGCCTTGACTATCCGGTAGGTGAGCGGGGCGACCCTGTAGCCGACGACCATGGCGCGCTTGGCCAGCATCGCCTCCAGCGTGGCCGTGCCTGAAGCCAGCAGGACGACGTCGGCCGCCACCATCGCCTCGCGCGCACGGCCGTCCAGCAGCCGCGGCGGATGCGGGAAGCCCGCCCCGGCAAGCATCGGCTGCAGGGCGTCGCGACAGGCCGCATTGGCCGCCGGCACGACCAGGCGCAGATCGGGAACCGATTCCGAAACGAGCCGCGCCGCCTCCAGGAATATCCGCCCGAGGCGCTCGATTTCCCCCAGCCGACTGCCGGGCAGCACTGCAAGCACCGGCGCGGGTCCGGGCAGGTCCAGGGCGACGCGTGCGCCGGCCTGGTCCGGTTCGAGCGGCATCTCATCGGCCATCGGGTGGCCGACGAAACGCGCATCGACGCCGTGCCGCGCACGCAGCAGGCGGGGCAGGTGGCGCAGCACTTCGGACAGCCCCATGACCGCCAGCTCGCCGGCATCGTGCCAGGTCTCGCAGCCGGCGCCGCGCATCGCGTCGCCGCCGATGCCGGCGAATTCGGCATCGGGAAAACGCCTGCGCAGCTGCTCGATCAGGCCGGCGCCGAGTGCATCGCCCGAGGTCTCGCCGGCGACCAGCGCGATCCGCATGGGGCGCTGGGCTGCAGCGGTACCGCCTTCGGAAGCGGCGGCCAGGTCGGACAGGGTCGGCGCGTCGGCATTGGCCGCGGGGGAGGGCTCGTGCCGCCAGCCGCTCATCGCAGCAGGGGCCGTTCGCCGCTTTCGATGAAGTCCAGCAGCGCGCGCACGTCGGTGCTGTCGCGTGCCTGTTCGGCCAGTTGCTGCCTGGCTTCGGCCAGGGGCAGGCCTGCAACGTAGAGCGTGCGGTAGGCGCGCTTGATCGCGCTGATCCGCGCGGCATCGAAGCCGCGCCGCTTGAGGCCTTCGCTGTTTATGCCGCGCGGCCGGCCCTGCGATTCGCCGGCGACCATGGTGTAGGGCGGCACGTCGCCGCTGATCAGCACGCCCATGCCGAGGAACGCATGGGCGCCGATGCGGCAGAACTGGTGGACCCCGGCGAAGCCGCTCAGGATCACCCAGTCGCCGACGCTGACGTGGCCTGCCAGGGTCGAATTGTTGGAGAACACGCAATGATTGCCGACCTGGCAATCATGGGCGACATGGCTGTAGGCCAGCAGCCAGTTGTCGTCGCCCAGGCGGGTGACGCCGCTGCCGGTGCCGGTGCCGCGGTTGATGGTCACGAACTCGCGCACCAGGTTACGGTCGCCGATCACCAGCTCGGCCCGCTCGCCGCTGAACTTCTTGTCCTGCGGATCGCCGCCGATCGCGGCATGGCCGATGAAATGGTTGTCGCGGCCGATGCGCGTGGGCCCGGTGATGCTGCAGTGCCCGCCCACCGTGGTGCCGTCGCCGACCTCTACGTCCGCGCCGATGCTGGTGAAGGCGCCGATGCGCACGCCGGCCCCCAGCCGCGCGGCCGGGTCGACGTAGGCGTTGGGATGGATGAGGGTCTCGCCAGCGGCCATGCTCAGCCCCGGTCCTCTGCGCACAGCACTTCGGCCGTGGCTACTTCCGCGCCGTCGACGCTGGCCACGCCCTCGTACAGCGCCATGTTCCGGATCAGGCGCTTGAGCCTGACCTCCAGGTCCAGGCGATCGCCGGGCACCACCATCTTCTTGAAGCGCGCGTTGTCGACCTTGACCATGTAGAACATGCGTCCTGCGGTCTGGCCGTCGTGCGACAACTGGGTCAGCAGGCCGCCGGCCTGGGCCAGTGCCTCGATGATCAGCACGCCGGGCATGATCGGCTTGCCGGGGAAGTGGCCGGTGAAGAACGGCTCGTTCTGGGTCACGTTCTTGTAGGCCAGGATGCGCTTGTCGGCTTCCATTTCCACCACCCGGTCGACCAGCAGGAACGGATAGCGGTGCGGCAGCAGCTTCTGGATCCCCGCCGCGTCGAGCGGAAGCCGGAACGAATCACTCATGTCTTTTCCTTGTCGATGGCCTGCACCCGGCGCGCTAGCGCGTCGAGTTGCTTGAAGCGCGTGGCGTTCTTGCGCCAGCTGCGGTTGTCGGTGAGCGGGGTGCCGGAGGAATACTCGCCCGGCTCGCGGATGGAACTGGTCACCAGCGACATGGCGGTGATGGTGACCTTGTCGCAGACCTCCAGGTGCCCGAGCACGCCAGCGGCGCCGCCGATCAGGCAGTAGCGGCCGATCCTCGCGCTGCCGGCGACGGCGCTGCAGCCGGCCATGGCCGTGTGCGCGCCGATATGCACGTTGTGTCCGACCTGGATCTGGTTGTCCAGGCGCACGTCCTCTTCCAGCACGGTGTCCTCCAGCGCGCCGCGGTCGATGCAGGTATTGGCGCCGATCTCGCAATCGTCGCCGACCTGCACCCCGCCCAGCTGCGGCACCTTGATCCAGCGGCCCTTTTCCATCGCCAGGCCGAAGCCGTCGGCACCCAGCACCGCGCCGGGGTGGATGCGCACGCGCTGGCCCAGACGCACCCGGGTGACCAGGGTGACGCGGGCGATGAGTTCGCAGCCAGCGCCGACCTCGCAGTCCTCGCCGATCACGCAGCCGGGACCGATGACGCAGCCGTCACCGATGCGGCTGCCGGCGCCGATGACCACGAACGGACCGACATGGGCCGAGGGCGCTACCTGCGCGGAGGGCTCGATCACCGCGCTGGGGTGGATGCCGGGCGCGCGCAACGGCTGCACTTCGAACAGCGCTGCGATCCTGGCGAAGGCGTTGTAGGGATTGCTGGCGACCAGGGCGGTGCCCGGCGCCGCTGCCGCGTCTTCCTCGCCCAGGACCACGACCGAGGCGTTGCTGGCGGCCAGCTGGCCGCGATAGCGCGGGTTGGCCAGGAACGCCAGTTGCCCGCTGCCGGCCGCCGCCAGGGTGGCGACGCCATTGACCAGAACGCCGCCATCGCCATGCACGGCCAGGCCGAAGCGCTGGGCAAGCTCGTCGGCGGTGGCCTGGAAAGTCTGCATGCCGCACAGTTTAACGTCTTGCGGCGGGGCCGGTGTCGGCCATCCGGCGGCGCAAAAGAAAGGCCCGGACGAATCCGGGCCTGGCTGGATCGAGTGGCCGGCCGATGCCGGTCAGAACGCGCCGCCGAAGGTGAACTGCAGGCGCTCGACCTCGTCCTCGTCTTCCCTGCGCAGCGGAAAGGCATAGCTGATCGAGATCGGCCCCACCGGGGCGCGCCACAACAGCGAGACGCCGGTGGACGCGCGCAGTTCGCCGGCGTCGAAGGCGTCGGTTCCGGTGAACACGTTGCCGAAATCCACGAACGCGGAGATGCGCGCGGCCTTGGAGTCGAACAGTTTCGGGAAATACATTTCCAGCGAGCCGGTGGTCTTCAGCGCGCCGCCCAGCGGCTGGCCGCGGAAGCCGCTGATCACTTCCGAGCGCGGGCCCAGGGTGTTGTCGCGGAAGCCGCGCACCGAGCG
>SEHC01000323.1 GCA_004173415.1 Lysobacteraceae bacterium | reverse complement strand
GGACGGGTGCGCTACACCCAGGCCGATCCGGTCGTCGATCGACGGATGATGTCGGCGGGTGCGGCCTGGGTCGTGCGCGAAATGCTGGAAGCCAACCCACGGCCCGGTTACGGGCTGGGTACGTTCGATGTCGGCGCGCGGCCGCGGGTGGCCTGGAAGACCGGGACCAGCTACGGGTTCCGCGATGCCTGGGCGATAGGCGGCACGCGCCGATACACGGTGGGGGTCTGGGTCGGTCGTCCCGACGGCACGCCGTTGCCGGGCCAGTACGGCGCGGTGACCGCCTTGCCGTTGATGTTCGAGGTGATCGACAGCCTGCCACGCTCGGCTGGCGACGTCGTGCCGACGCACGCGCCGGACAGTGTCGCGGAAGTCGAGGTCTGTTGGCCGCTGGGCCTGCCACCGGAGGCGCAGGCACCGCAACTTTGCCAGCGCCGCCGGAAGGCGTGGAGCCTGGACGGGGCCGTTCCTCCCACCTTCGCCGAGCGCGATGCGCGACTTTGGAACGCGGGTCGCGAACGGTTCCAGGTCGACGCCGCCAGTGGCCGGCGCCTGTCGGCCGAATGCAAGCTGCCGCACCAGCCGCGCGACACCGAAATCGTCCGCTGGCCCGCGCTCGCTGCGCCCTGGCTGTCCGCCGAAGAACGCAGGCGCTCGACGTTGCCGGCGTTGTCCGCTGATTGCGTCGCCGACGGCCGCGAGGCGGCCGTGGAATTGCGCATCGACGGGATCAGCGACGGGGCCACCCTGGCGCGGGCGCCGGGCAGCAGCCACGGCGCGCGCCTGCTGGTCCGGGCGCTGGGCACCGATGCCCGCGTGCAATGGCTGCTCGATGGCAAGTGGATTGCGGAAACGCGGGGATCGCAAGGCTTCAAGCGCGATTACGAGGAAACCGGCGCGCACACCCTGACCGCGCTGGCCGAGGACGGCGCGTGGACGCGGATCGATTTCAGGGTGCTGTTCTAAGCCGGTATCCAACCGGTTGCGCTGCGTCGTGGCCGCAGCGAACCCCAGTACCTCGCCGCTACTCGCCGATCCAGCCGTCGAGCAGGTCGGCGAATTCGTCGGCGTGCTCTTCTTCCTGGGCCAGGATCGATTCCAGGATGCGTTTGGTGGTGGTGTCGCGATCGCCGATGTAGTTGATCATTTCCCGATAGCTGTCGATGGCGATGCGCTCGGCGATCAGGTCTTCCTTGACCATGTCGCGCAGGTCCCGGCCTTCCTTGTACTCGGCATGCGAACGCTTGGTCAGCGTGTCCGGATTGAGGTCCGGCTCGCCGCCCAGCTGGACGATGCGCTCTGCCAGCTGGTGCGCATGCGCCTGTTCCTGCTGCGCGTGTTCCAGGAACTCGGCCTTCACTGAATCGGCCAGCATGCCCGAGGCCATGAAATAGTGCCGGTAATAGCGCAGCACGCACACGTACTCGGTGGCCAGCGCATCGTTCAACAGCTTGATGACCACCTGTTTGTCGGCAAGGTAGGTGCCGGTGACCGCGCCGTCCTCGATGTTCCTGCGTGCATTGGCGCGCAGGGTGGCGACATCGGTGAGCTTGGCATCGGCCGGCGCCACTCCGGTGGATGCAGCGGGCGAAGTGGCGGGATTTGCTGGCGTGGACATGGGCTGGCCTTTTGCGTGGTGGATCTCAGCTGGGAAGGTTCTGCAGCACGTGTTCGGCCGACGAAACCCGGTATTCGCCCGGCGCTTCCAGCCATACCTGCTTGACCACGCGGTCCTCGGCGTACAGCGCGTAGCGCTTGGAGCGCACACCCATGTTGTAGCCGCTGGCATCCATCTCCAGTCCAAGCGCGCGGGTCAGGTCGGCATTGCCGTCGGCCAGCATCTGCAGGCCGTCCGGCACGTCCTGGGACTTGCCCCAGGCCTGCATCACGAACGGATCGTTGACCGACACGCAATAGACGTCTATCCCGCGGCTGCGGAACTCCTCGAAATGCTGGACGAAACCGGGGAGGTGGCGCTCGGAGCAGGTCGGAGTGAATGCACCAGGCACCGCGAACAGGACCACCTTGCGGCCCTCGAACAGGCTGGGCGTGTCGACCGTCTCGACGCCCTCGCGGATGCGCTTGATGGTGATCTCGGGAATGGTGTCGCCGATCTGGATTTGCATGCGATCTCCTTGATGAACGCAGGTTAGGCGCCGGAATGGTAAGGCGGTGTCAAAGGTACTTGAAACCGCGGCCTCGGCACTCATCTGCTGTGCATGGCAGCAACGCGCTGCCGCCACCAGTCCGCCACCGGAGTCCAGCATGCACATCGTCCAGTACCGCCAATGGCCGCGACAGGCCACCCGCCAGGAGCAGTTCAACCGCCTTTTCGCGCGTGTCCCACGCGATGCCGCGGCCAACGCCGGCACCGATGAACAATGGGTTCCCCGTGTCGACGTGCGCGAGGAAGCGGAGCGTTTCGTGATCCTTGCCGACCTGCCCGGGCTCGATCCGGCAGAAATCGAGATCAGCATGGACAAGGGCGTGCTGAGCATCAAGGGCCGCCGCGAAGCAGTTGCGGCCGGGGAGGGTAGCGGGTACTCACGGGTGGAGCGCCTGCATGGGGACTTCGAGCGCAGCTTCGCCCTGCCCGAAAGCGCCGATGCCGACGGCATCGTAGCCACCGGCCGGAACGGGGTGCTGGAGATCTCCATCCCGCGGAAAGCCGAATCCACGCCGCGAAGGATCCAGGTGGGCGCGCCCGGCACCTCCGCCGTCTGAGACGCGGGGCAGGGCGCCAGGCGTCCCCTCGGGCGGCGACGCCGGCCCGGCAGGGGCCACTGGCAACCAGTAGAATCGGCCCGCACTCGCGAAGTTGCGGGCCGACGTTTTTTTTGAGGGTGAGGATGCAGTTCAAGGATTACTACCAGGTATTGGGGGTCGAGCCGAGCGCCGGCGATGCGGAGATCAAGACCGCGTACCGCAGGATGGCGCGCAAATACCACCCGGACGTCAGCAAGGAAGCGGGCGCCGAAGACAAGTTCAAGTCCGTCAACGAGGCCTACGAGGCGCTGCGCGACCCGCAGAAGCGCAAGGCCTACGACCAGGTGCGCGCGCA
>SEHC01000322.1 GCA_004173415.1 Lysobacteraceae bacterium | reverse complement strand
GGACTGCGGCTGATGCCGGTACGCCTGGCCTTGGCCTATTGCGGCATCGGCCTGGTCGTGGCCCTGCACTGGCTCACCTTCTACGGCGCGATCAAGCTGTCCAACGCCTCGGTCGCGGTCACCTGCATCGCGCTCGCGCCGGCCTTCACTTCGGTCATCGAGCCGTGGCTGACCAAGCGGCCGTTCTCCCTGCGCGAATTGCTGTTCGGCATCGCGGTGCTGCCGGGCGTGGCGCTGGTGGTAGGCGGCATTCCCCACGACATGCGCCTGGGCGTGCTGGTCGGCGCGATTTCAGCGCTGCTGGTGGCGATCTTCGGCCCACTCAACAAGCGCCTGATCGACCATGGCGAGCCGCTCACCATCACCGCGCTGGAACTCGGCTCGGGCACCTTGCTGCTGACCCTGCTGGCGCCATTGATGCCGGTGATCTTCCCGTCCTTCGCCGGCGACCTGTTCACCCTGCCGGGCCTGAAGGACGGCGCGCTGCTGGTGGTGCTCGCGCTGGCCTGCACCTTGCTGCCGTTCGCGCTGTCGCTGGTCGCCCTGCGCCATCTCAGCGCCTACGGCGTGCAACTGGTGACCAACCTGGAGCCGGTCTACGCCATCGTCCTGGCGATCGTGCTGCTGGGCGAGCAGCGCGAACTGACCCCGCTGTTCTACCTGGGCGTGGCCATCATCCTGGCAGCGGTATTCCTGCACCCGTTGCTGGACCGCGGCAAGCGGGTGCAACACGCCGAGGTACTCGGGGTCTCCGAGGCCAAGGGCATCGTCGACTGAAGCCCGCCGGTGGCGCTACGGCGCCACTTCCACCCGGTCCCGGCCGGCGTGCTTGGCCGCATACAAGGCCTCGTCGGCACGGCGGAAGGCATCCTCGGGCGTGTCGTCACGGCGCCGGATCGCGGCCACACCGATGCTCACCGTCACCGGCAGGCCGATCGGCAGCAGCGAGACCGACTGGCGGAGGAACTCGCACTGCAGCCGGGCCTTGTCCTCGTCCGCGTCGGGCAGCAGCAGGACGAACTCCTCGCCACCGTAGCGCGCGGCCATGCCGCCGCCGGCGAACTGCGCCTTGAGCATGGATGCCAGCTCGACCAGGACCTTGTCGCCCACGGCATGGCCATGCAGGTCGTTGATGGTCTTGAAATGGTCGATGTCCAGCACCGCCACGCACAGGTGCTGGCCGCTGGACCTCGCCTTCTCCATCTCCGCCGCCAGGGCCACGGCGAAAGCGCGCCGGTTGGGCAAGCCGGTCAGCACGTCGGTGCGGGTCTGCTCGGCGAGGTCGGCGTTCTGGCTCTCCAGCGCTTCCTGGTAATCCTGCAACTGCTGCTCGTACCAGGCGCGATCGCGCAGTTGCAGCTTGAGTTCCCTGCTCACGCGACGCAATTCGAGCAGGTGCGACACCTGCCGCGACAGCGCCTTGAGCGCGTCCAGCCGGGGCGGATCCAGCTGCATCGCCTCGCCACCGAACACGCACAGGGTCCCGATGGCGTGGCCGTCGCTGCTCTTCAGCGGCGCACCGGCGTAGAAACGGATGCCTCCTTCGGCGGTGACCAGCGGATTGTCGTGGAAGCGCTCGTCCGCGGTCGCGTCCGCAACCACCATCACGTTGTCCGGATCCAGGATCGCGTGCCCGCAGAAGGACACATCGCGGCTGGTCTCGACCAGTTCCAGGTTGTGCCGGGCCTTGAACCACTGCCGGTCCGAATCGATCAGCGACACCGTCGCCGTGGGCAGGCCGCAGAGCCCGGAGGCGATCTTGACCAGGTCGTCGAAGGCTTCTTCGGACGGGGTATCCAGTATCTCGTAGCGGAGCAGCGCGGCCAGGCGCTCCTCCTCGTCCCAGGGCTTGGGCGGCTTGATCATGGCGTGCTCCGGGCGCTGCGGCGCCCTGGTCCGGACATGGCCACCAAACTACCCAACCCGGCGCGCAAACACCACCGATGCGCAGGCATGCCAGCGCCGGGTGCATGTCAGCGGGCCGCGGAGCCCCCGCGCCGGCTCACCATTCGGTGCGCTGCGGCAGCAGCCCGCGCAGTTCCACTTCGGTCAGGTTGCGCCACTGCCCCGGCTTCAGCGCGCCGAGCTTGAGGTTGTCGATGCGCACGCGGCGCAGTTGCTTGACCCGGTAATCGAAGGCGTCTGACATCAGGCGGATCTGCCGGTTCAGGCCCTGGGTGAGGATGATGCGGAATCCGAACTTGGCCAGCTTCGAGGTCTTGCACGGCAGGGTCGTCTGGTTGTGGATGCGCACGCCGCGGGCCATGCCGCGCAGGAACTCGTCGGTGACCGGCTTGTTGACCGCCACGTGGTATTCCTTCTCATGCCGGTTCTCGGCGCGCAGGATCTCGTTGACGATGTCGCCGTTGCTGGTCAGCAGGATCAGGCCTTCGGACTCCTTGTCCAGGCGCCCGATCGGGAAGATGCGTTCCTGGTGGTCGACGAAATCGACGATGTTGCCGTCCACCGCAGACTCGGTGGTGCAGGTGATGCCCACCGGCTTGTTCAACATGATGTAGACGTGCCTGCGGCCGCCGGGCTTCTTCTGGCGGACGCGCAAGGCCTGCCCATCGACCTGCACTTCGTCGCCCTCGCCGACCACCGCGCCCATGCCCGCAGCCAGGCCGTTGACGGTGACCCGGCGCGCGGCGATCAGCCGGTCCGCCTCGCGGCGCGAGCAGAATCCGCTTTCGGCGATGTGCTTGTTCAGGCGGGTGGCGGCTTCCCGATCATCCGTCATGGCGGTCACTCACGCGGTTTCGGCGGACCCTTGCGGTGCAGCTTGCCCGGCGGGCCGGGCTTGAAGCCACCCGGCTTGCCGGTGCGCGCGGCGGCGGGCTTGAACTTGCGCGGCGCCGCATCGCCCATGTCGCCGCCCTCGCCCACCTTGTGGATGCGCAGCTGCTGGCCCGACACCCATACCTTCTTCAGGTGCATCAGCAATTCCTTGGGCATGCCCTCGGGCAGGTCCAGCACGGTGTAGTCGTCCTGGATGTCGATGCGGCCGATGTACTTGCTGTCCAGGCCGGCTTCGTTGGCGATGGCGCCGACGATGTTGGCAGGCTT
>SEHC01000321.1 GCA_004173415.1 Lysobacteraceae bacterium | reverse complement strand
AGGCCGAGGAGGCCCTGGCGGAATTGCGTCAGCAGTTCGTCGGTGGGCAGCGGCCCCATGCGCTGGTCATTGCCAGCCGCGTAATACCAGTCGCTCATGAAGTCCCTGCGCGGTTCGCGCCATCCCCGGGGCGGGGAATTCAATGGACGTCAGTGTACCGGTTCAGGTTCGTCATCGAACATCTGGGTTTCCATCCACGCATAGGCGGCCTCGGACCCCGGCTGATTGAACAGGACCATCAGCACCACCCATTTCAGGTCGTCCAGGTCCAGTTCGTCCTGGTCCAGGGCCATGGCGCGGTCCAGCACCAGCTCGCGCTGATCGGCGTCCAGCACGCCATGCTGTTCCAGGAACATCAGGAAGCCGCGGCCTTCCACGTCGAGCTTTTCCAGCTCCGGACCATGGAAGATGCGGGTCGGACCGCCGATGCGGGGTTCGCTGGCGGCCGGGCGCTGCTCGGCCAGGGCGTCGAGCCAGTCGAACGCCTTGCTGATCTCGGTGGGGCTGAAACCGGCCTGGATCAGGCCGTTCTGGAGCGAGTCGCGATCACGGACGGGGTCCGCGTCCTCGGTGAAGTAGTGTTCGAACAGGTACAGCAGTACATCCAGAATGCTCTCTTTCATTGCCCCTCGGCCTGCGTCCCTGACGCTGTGGAGGAAAGAAACTAGGTCTTGCGCGAGTAACGGCCGTGTTCGACCGCCACCCGTCCATCCAGTTCCATGACCAGCAGCATGGAGGACAGTTCGGCGGCCGTCAATCCAGTCCGCTCGACCAGCAAATCCATACTGGTTGGGTCGTGACCCAGTGCCAGCCACAAGGGCTGGTAGTCGGGATTCAGCGGCGCCAGCGCCGCTCCAGGCCCGATATGGGGCCGGACGGTGCTGCCCGCAAGCCGGGCGCGGAGGAAATCGGCCAGCTCGCTGGCCATCGGGACCAGCGCCTCGAGCAGCTCCTGGGCGCTTTCCACCAGGCCGGCCCCGTCGCGGATCAGGCGGTGGCAGCCGCGGGACAAGGGATTGTGGATGGAGCCGGGGATGGCGAAGACCTCCCGCCCGTAGTCGCCTGCCTGGCGGGCGGTGATCAGGGCGCCGGAGCGCTCGCCCGCCTCGACCACCAGAGTGCCCAAGGCCAGGCCGGCCAGGATCCGGTTGCGGCTGGGAAAATGCGACGGTTTGGCCGCGGTGCCGGGGGGGTGCTCGCTGACCACCGCGCCACGTGCCGCGATCCGCTCCCGCAGGGTCGCGTGAGCCGCCGGGTAGGCCAGGTCCGGGCCGGTGCCGAGCACGGCCACGGTGATGCCGCCGTCCACGCCGAGCGCGGCCTCGTGGGCGGCCGCGTCGATGCCGGCGGCCATGCCGCTGATGACCGCGGTGCCGGACAGCGCCAGCGCGCGGGCGAAGCTGCGGGCATTGTCGCGCCCGCCGGAACTGGGCGAACGGCTGCCCACCACCGCCACGCCCGGGTGCCAGAGCAGGGCAGGGTCCCCATCCACAAACAGGGCCAGGGGCGGGCTGTTGATCCGGCGCAGCAGCGGCGGGTAATCAGGATGGTGCCAGCCGAGCAGGTGATGGCCCGGCGCCTGCAGCCAGTCCTGCGCCGCCGCCAGTTGCGCCGGGTCGGGTTGGCGCAGGGCCAGCACCTGCGCTTCGCCGAGGCCTGCGGCCCGCCATGCCGAGGCCCCCGCCGCCAGGCTGCGGCTCGCATCGCCGTGGCTGTCGAGCAGGCCCCGCCTGGGGGCGCAGGCGCCGCCGCAGAGGATCAGCTTCAACAGGTTGCCGGCGTCTTCGTGCATCGGCCCAGAGTGGCCCGCAAACAGCGACGGCGCCCTCGGGCGCCGTCGTGTTCCTGCGTAGGGGTTTCCCCCGCCTCAGTAGGTCGCGTCCGGGTGCTTGAGCACGTAGCCCACGCGCGCCGGCTTGGTGCCTTCCATGACCAGGCCATAGCTGACCTTGTCGAAGGTGCGGAACACCATGACGTGGGCGGCGTATTCGTCAGGCAGCTGGACCTGGCCCTTGCCGCGGCGGTTCTCGGTGGGGCGCGAGTCTTCCGGGTCATGCTGGCGGTCGATGATGCCGCTGCCCTGCCGCCAGATCGAGAACACGGTGCCGTTGTCGATGCCGTCGTCGCTGCCGCCGGAGATGGCGACCACGTCGCGGGGGCCGCCGGAGGTCAGCGCGTCGGCCACCGCGGCGATCTGCAGCTTGCCGTCCGGCTGCAGCACCTTGGGCACGTGCGGGAAGAACTGCAGGTCGTAGGGCTGGGCCTCGACCGGGACCACGCGGTCGCCGGCATGGACTTCATATCCGTCGCCTTCCAGCTTCAGGGTCACCGTATCGGCGTTCGGGACCTTGCCGTGGGTCACCGTGCCAACGCTGACCTGGGTCAGCTCGTAGCCCAGCAGTCCCAGCTGCGCGCCGGTATCGAGCGCCGCGCTGTTCCAGTTGCGCTCCCAGTCGATGGTCTGCGAGCCGGTCCGCATGCCGCGGGAGTCCAGGTCTTCCTTGTACGTGCCGTAGTGGCCGTCGGAAACGAAGCGGGTCTGGGTGTAGCGCATGGTCGGGCGGACGAACGCATAGCGCTGCCCCACCTGGGCGTTGTCCAGCCCCAACACGTAGACCAGCTGGCCGCTGGCGCTGTGCAGGCGGTCGTCTTCCAGGCCGACCACGCGGGGCAGGTCCTGGAAACCGTCGACCACGCGCAGGTTCTTCAGGAAAGGCTCGATGTCCTTGAGCGCGATCGCGCCGATCGGCGCTTCCAGGCGCGGGCCCTCACGCAGCCCAACCCGGTCCAGGTAGGCCAGGCTGAGCACGTCGCCCGGGTAGATGAGATGCGGGTTCTTGACCTGTGGGTTGGCCTGCCAGATCTCGGGCCACAGCCACGGCTTCTTCAGGAACTTCCCGGAGATGTCCCAGAGCGTGTCACCCCGCTGCACCACGTAGGTGTCGGGATGGGTGCCGGACATTTCGGCAGCCGCGGCATAGGTGGCCACGACGAGCGCGGCGGCGGCAAAAACCGTACGAAATTTTGTGAACATGGTCATCCCCACCTGATTCCCCACAGGTTGTCC
>SEHC01000320.1 GCA_004173415.1 Lysobacteraceae bacterium | reverse complement strand
GTGGTGTCCATGGGGTCGAAATAGACCCCGCCCCGGTCGCAGGAACGCATCAGCGCCAGCGGCACGTCCGGGGTCTGCATGAAGCCGTAGCGGACGATCACCCGGTAGAAGTCGTCGCCGATGGAATCGATCTTCAGCGACTTCTCCGGCGGGGCGAACGGGACCTGCAGGGTTTCCACGGTGAGGAACACGTTGCGCTCATGCAGCACCTTGTTGTGCTTGAGGTTGTGCAGCAGCGCATGCGGGACCACGCCGGTCTGCGCGGTGAGGAACACCGCCGTGCCCTGGACCCGGACCGGCGGCGCCAGCATCAGGCCGGGCAGGAAGGTATCCAGCTGGATGCCGTCCTTGCGGATCTCCTGGGCCAGCAGCTCGCGGCCGCGGCGCCAGGTACGCAGCAGGGTGAACAGGACGATGCCCAGGACCACCGGGAACCAGCCGCCCTGCGGGATCTTGACCCCGTTGGCGATGACGAAGGCCAGGTCGATGCACAGGAACACCGCGCAAAGCGCCAGGATCAGGTTGCTCCACTTCGGCCACAGCGAGCGGGCCACGATGGCCAGCAGCAGCGTATCGATGAGCATCGTCCCCGACACGGAGATGCCGTAGGCCACCGCCAGGCGGGTCGAACTGCCGAAGCTCAGCACCAGCCCGATCACGATCAGCATCATCATCCAGTTGATGCCCGGGATGTAGATCTGGCCGATCGTGTCATGCGAGGTGTGCTTGATGGTCATGCGCGGGATGTAGCCCAGCTGCATCGCCTGGCGGGCGATGGAGAAGCCGCCGGTGATCACCGCCTGCGAAGCGATCACGGTGGCCGCGGTGGCCAGCACGATCATCGGGATGCGGGCCCACTCGGGCACGCCGATGTAGAACGGGTTGCGGATCGCGGCCGGGTCCTCGAGGATCAGCGCGCCCTGCCCCAGGTAGTTGAGCATCAGGCAGGGCAGCACGAACCAGTACCAGGCCAGGCGGATTGGCTTGGCGCCGAAGTGGCCCATGTCGGTGTACAGGGCCTCGCCGCCGGTCACCGCGAGGACCACCGCGCCGAAGATCAGGATGCCGTGCCAGTGGTGGTCGGCGAAGAAGTTCGCCGCCCACCAGGGATTGATCGCCTTCAGTACTTCCGGCGCATGAAGGATGTTGAGCAGGCCCAGCACCGCCAGGCACAGGAACCAGACGATGGTGATCGGGCCGAAGACCTTGCCGACCTTCTGCGTGCCGAAGCGCTGGGTGGCGAACAGCGCGGTCAGCACGACCACGGTCAGCGGCACGATCCAGTGGCGCATCTGCGGTGCCACCACCTCGATGCCCTCGATCGCCGACAGCACCGACACCGCCGGGGTGATCACCCCGTCGCCGAAGAACAGCGAGGCGCCGAACACGCCGAGGATGCCGACCAGATAGGCCGAACGCGAACCCTTGGGCAGTGTGCGCTGGGCCAGCGCCATCAGCGCCATGATCCCGCCCTCGCCGTCGTTGTCGGCGCGCATGATGATGGTCACGTATTTCAGCGTGACCACGATCATCAGCGCCCAGAACACCAGCGACAGCACGCCCAGCACGGTGTCGTGGTTGGCTTGCAGGCCATAGTGGCCCGAGAACATCTCTTTCAGCGTGTACAGCGGGCTGGTGCCGATGTCGCCGAAGACCACGCCGATGGCGCCGACGACCAGGCCCGCGAGGCCGACCTTGCCGTGGGAATGGCTGCCGGAGGCCTCGGCCGGGGCCGAATGGTTTGGGGAGTTGCTCATGGATGCGCGAGGGTATCGCCAGGAATGTGAGGAGTGGCTCTAAAAGCCCGGAGTCAGCGCAACGCCGACTGCAATGCCTTGCGGATGATCATGGCCGCATCGTCCCCCGGGGCCACCGCTTCGCGGGCCATGCGCACCGCCTCGGCCGGCTTGTAGCCGAGCTGCTGCAGGGCGATGGTGGCTTCGGACTGCGGGTCGTTGGGCAGGCTGGGCGCGCCCAGCGGGTTACCGCCCAGGTCGGCCACGCGGTCGCGCAGCTCCACCACCATGCGTTCAGCGGTCTTCTTGCCGATCCCGGGAATGCGCACCAGCGCGGCGATGTCGCCGGCCTGCACCTGGCGGGCGAATTCATCCACCGACACGCCCGACAGCACCGCCAGCGCAATCTTGGCTCCTATCCCGCTGACCTTCTGCACGTCGCGGAACAGCCGGCGCTCGCTCTCGCGCAGGAACCCGTACAGCGACACGCTGTCCTCGCGCTGCGCATGGTGGGTGAAGAGGATGACCTCGCGGCCGACATCGGGCAGGTCGTAGAAGGTGCTCATCGGGGCTTCCAGCTCGTAGCCGACGCCACCGACGTCGATCACCAGCCAAGGTGGCTGCTTGTAGGCCAGGATTCCGCGCAGGCGTCCGATCATTACTTCCTTCCCCAGGCCTGGCGCACGTCGACGCCCAGTCTATTCGCAGTGGCGCGCACGTGCGCGTGGGTGATGGCCACGGCCAGCGCGTCGGCCGCGTCGGCCTGCAGCTTGCCCTTGAGGTTCAGCATGATGCCGACCATGTGCTGGACCTGCAGCTTGTCCGCGCCGCCCTTGCCGACCACCGCCAGCTTCACTTCCTTGGCCGCGTACTCGTGCACCGGCAGGTCGCGCAGGACCACCGCGCAGATCGCCGCGCCGCGCGCATGGCCGAGCTTCAGCGCCGAATCGGGGTTGCGCGCCATGAACACCTGCTCGATGGCCACTTCGTCGGGACGGTAGGTTTCCATCACCTCGGCCAGGCCCAGCAGCAGGCGCTTGAGGCGCTGGGCGAAATCGCCCTCGCCCAGCAGCAGCAGCGGCGCATGGTAGACGTGGCGGGTCTTGCCCGCCGCATCGACGTCGATGATGCCCACGCCGGTGCGCTGCGAACCGGGATCTATGCCCAGGATCCGGGTCATGGGCCAATCCCGGAAGGGCCGCTGCCGGAATGCCGCGGGCAGGCGACACGGAGTGGCCGGGGCGGAAGGATGCCGGGAATGGGGGTCACGACGGATGCCTACGCGTACGCGTCCTGGCCCAGGTCGGCGTTGGAATAGACGGCCTGTACGTCGTCCAGGTCTTC
>SEHC01000319.1 GCA_004173415.1 Lysobacteraceae bacterium | reverse complement strand
AGCAGCAGCACGTTGCCGCCCTGCAGCAGGGTCTTGGCCAGGTGCAGGCGGCCGCGTTCGCCGCCTGACAGCGAGCCGACCATCTTCTGCTGGTCCTGGCCCTTGAAGTTGAAGCGGCCGATGTAGGCGCGCGACTGGATCTCGATGCCGTTGATGTTGAGGATGTCGGCGCCGCCGCTGATCTCCTGGAAAACGTTGTGGTTGCCTTCGAGCTTTTCGCGGCTCTGGTCGACGTAGGCGATGTTGACGGTCGGTCCCATCTCGATCGAACCGGAGTCCGGCTTTTCCTGCCCGGTGATCATCTTGAACATGGTCGACTTGCCGGCGCCGTTGGGTCCGATGATGCCGACGATGGCGCCCTGCGGCACGGTGAAGCTCAGGTCGTCGATCAGCAAGCGGTCGCCGAACTTCTTGGAGACGTTCTTGAACTCCATGACCTTCTGGCCAAGGCGTTCGCCCGGCGGGATGAAGATCTCGTTGGTTTCCTGGCGCTTCTGGTAGTCGACGGCCTGCAGTTCCTCCATCCGCGCCAGTCGGGCCTTGCCCTTGGAGCGGCCGCCCTTGGCATTCTGCCGCGACCATTCCAGTTCCTTGGCGATCGCCTTCTGGCGGGCCTTTTCCTGGTTGTCTTCCTGCCTGAGGCGGTTGTCCTTCTGGATCAGCCACTCGGTGTAGTTGCCCTTCCACGGGATGCCGCGGCCACGGTCCAGTTCCAGGATCCATTCGGCCGCGTTGTCGAGGAAGTAGCGGTCGTGGGTGACCGCGACCACGGTGCCGGTGTAGCGGGCCAGGAACTGCTCCAGCCATTCGACCGATTCGGCGTCCAGGTGGTTGGTCGGCTCGTCGAGCAGCAGCATGTCCGGTTTCTGCAGCAGCAGCTGGCACAGGGCCACGCGGCGCTTCTCGCCGCCGGAGAGCTTGCCGATCACCGCTTCCCACGGCGGCAGGCGCAGCGCATCGGCGGCCACGTCCAGCTGGTGCTCCAGGGTATGCGCGTCGCCGCTGGCCAGGATCGACTCCAGCCGCTGCTGTTCGGCGGCCAGCTTGTCGAAATCGGCGCCTTCCTCGGCATACGCTTCATAAACGCGGTCCAGGGCGGCCTGGGCCTGCAGCACCTCGCCCACTCCTTCCTCCACCGCCTGGCGCACGGTGTGTTCGGGGTTGAGTTGCGGCTCCTGGGCCAGGTAACCGACCTTGATGCCGGCGGCCGGACGGGCCTCGCCGCTGAAATCGGTGTCCACCCCGGCCATGATCTTGAGTACGGTGGACTTGCCGGCGCCGTTCAGTCCCAGCAGGCCGATCTTGGCGCCGGGAAAGAAGGACAGGGATATGTCCTTGATGATCTGGCGCTTGGGCGGAACGGTCTTGCTGACACCGTTCATGGTGTAGATGTACTGCGACATGGGGTCTCCGGGAGGGGCGCTGCCGTGCCCGCGCAAGCCTGCGCGGCGGCGAAAACGGGAATGGACGAATTATACCGGTAGCGGCCCGCTGGCTGCCTTCTTAACGAATTTCTACACGGTCCGTTCTGGCAGGCGGGCGTTCAGGACGGGCGACAGATATTGAGGCTCCCGGCAGAAGGAGATAGGCACCATGCGTCAAATCCTCAAGGCCAGCCTGGCGTTGCTGTTCGCGGCGACCGTGGTGTCGGCCCCCGCGTTTGCGCGGGATCACCACCGTGATCGCGGCCACGACCGCCATGGCTATGAGCGCGACCGTCACTCCGACCGGGACGTCAGCCGTTACGAGGCGCGTAGGCGTGCCGACGGCAACTACAGCCGCGCCCATTACCAGGATCGCTATTTCCGCTCCGCCCCCCCGCGCGTGGTCTATCGCCCTGTCTATCGGAACGACTACCACCCGGGCTACGGCCCGCCGCGCTGGGCGCGTGGGGGCCGTTACTACGACGCCGGCTATGGTCGGACCTATGTGGTTCGGGATTACCGCGGCTACGGGCTGCGGGCTCCCCCGCGCGGCCATTACTGGCGCAGGAGCGACGCAGGCGACTACCTGCTGGTCGCGGTGGCCACCGGGATCATCGCCGACCTGATCCTCCGCCACTAAGCAGTCCTGTTCGCGGATCGATCCGAAAGCGCGCCGGAAGGCGCGCTTTTTTGTGGCCCGGGGGACGGGAGGGCTACAATCGAGGGCCATCTTCCCTCTCCCGGAGCACCGATGTTCCCGCGCAGCGCCCGTATCGAAGGTTATGACCCTGAACTGGCCGCGGCGATCGCGTCCGAGAACCGCCGCCAGGAAGACCACGTGGAGCTGATCGCGTCGGAGAACTACGCCAGCCCGCGGGTGATGGAGGCGCAGGGCAGCCAGCTGACCAACAAGTACGCCGAGGGTTACCCCGGCAAGCGTTATTACGGCGGCTGCGAGTACGTGGACATCGCCGAGAAGCTGGCCATCGACCGGGCCAAGCAGCTGTTCGGCGCCGACTATGCCAACGTGCAGCCGCATTCCGGTTCGCAGGCCAACCAGGCCGTGTACCTGGCCCTGCTGCAGCCCGGTGACACCATCCTGGGCATGTCCCTGGCCCACGGCGGCCACCTGACCCACGGGGCCAAGGTCAACATCAGCGGCAAGCTCTTCAACGCGGTCCAGTACGGGGTCAACGAGCAGGGCCTGATCGATTACGACGAAGTCGAGCGCCTCGCCGTCGAGCACAAGCCGAAGATGGTCGTGGCCGGTTTTTCCGCCTATTCGCAGGTCGTCGACTGGGCGCGTTTCCGCGCCATCGCCGACAAGGTCGGCGCCTACCTGTTCGTCGACATGGCCCACGTGGCCGGGCTGGTCGCCGCTGGCGTGTATCCGAACCCGGTCCCGCATGCCGACATCGTCACCTCCACCACGCACAAGACCCTGCGCGGTCCGCGCGGCGGCATCATCGTGGCCAGGGCCAACGAGGAAATCGAGAAGAAGCTGCAGTCGATCGTGTTTCCCGGGATCCAGGGCGGCCCGCTGATGCACGTGATCGCGGCCAAGGCGGTGGCGTTCAAGGAAGCGCTGGAGCCCGAATTCAAGGCTTACCAGGCGCAGGTGGTGAAGAACGCGCAGGCGATGGCGAAAACGATCATCTC
>SEHC01000018.1 GCA_004173415.1 Lysobacteraceae bacterium | reverse complement strand
GGGGTCTGGAAATTCATCCCCAGCACCCCGGCGATCACCGCCAGCAGGCCGATCACCACGGTGGCGAAGGTCAGGGTGCGCATGCTCTCGTTGGTGACCAGCGCGGTCTGGCTGCTGAACAGCTCGAAGCTGCCCACCACCAGGTCGCGCGCGTTCTCGACCATGTCCATGGCCCGCTCGTAGGTCCGTTCCAGCGACAGGAAATGGGTGTTGGCCGCCTCCTCTTCGCCCGGGCGGAAATCCGGGCGGGCCAGCCCGGCGAACACCACCCGGTGCGGGGCCAGCATCCGCCGCAGCCGCGAGGCCGCCTTGCGCAGGTTGCGCAGTTCATCCAGGCAAGGCGCCTGGCGGCCGCGCAGGATGTCCACCTCCAGCCGCTCGACCGCCATCTCGAAGCGCGAGACCGCATCGAAGTAGGAAGAGAGATGCCAATCCAGCAGCGAAGCGGCAAAACTGGCCGCGCCCAGCGCGCCGATGTCACCCTGCGCGGACTCCCGCTCGCGCAATGCGTCGATGAAGGCCAGCGGCTGGTCGTGCAAGGTCACCACTAGGTTGCGGCCCGAGACCAGGGTCAGCGTGGCGCCGGCGAACTCCAGCCCCGGCGCATCGCGTGCAGCGACCACCCGCAGCCAGAAACAGGTCCCGCAGTTGTAAAGGGCCGGATTGGTCTCGTTGCCGAGCGCGCTCTCGACCGCCCCGCCAGGCAAGTGCAGCCGCTGGGCGATGCTTCGCAGTCCGGACTCTGGCGCATCGTGCAGGTCGACCCACAGCAACTGGCCGTCGGCAAGTTCAGCAGAAGGGAGTTCAGCGGGATCGCAAAGCACGCGGTCGTCGGCACTGGCATCGAACAGGATCGCGCGCATCCACTGTGCCTGCGGCTGCCCGGTCGCAGGATCCTGTGCAAGGACCGGTTCCACTTCGCCATCGCCGCTCATGCCACGTCCTCTGCAGAAATGCCGTTCACGCCCGGCGCCGCGGGCGGTTGCGAAACTGGGCCACCCAATGCAGACGGCAGCCACCCCATGAACCCGGACCTGATCGGCTGGCTCGCCTCGGCGATCCTGATGGCCACCCTGCTCCGCCAGATCTGGAAGCAATACCAGGACGCCGATGCCTCCGGCGTGTCCCACTGGCTGTTCCTGGGGCAGATGCTGTCATCGGCCGGTTTCATTGCCTATAGCTGGATGCTGCGGAACTGGGTGTTCATCATCACCAATTCGCTGCTGCTGCTGACCGCCGCGGCCGGGCAACTGATCTCGATGCACAAGCGACGCGGCAGCCAGGCCCGTCGCAGTAGCGACGACAGGCCTGGCTGATGGCAGCATCGCAGCGCGCGATAGACGCCCGGCTCAGAGCATCCGTTCACGCTGCTGTTCAGCGCGCGAGGCCCCGATCGCGGTCTCCACCTTCTTCACTTCCTCCGGTGGCGGCAGCACCGCGGGGAAGCCGAGCGAGCGGATCCACAGTTCCCGGCACCAGCCCTTGGTGTGGTACAGGTGGTGGTCTTCGTCCTGTTCGACCGCCTCGAACGCCGCCTTCAACAGCTTGGCGGTGTCGCCGCTGCTGTGCTCGGCCACGTGCCCGATCAGCTCCCAGTTCTGGTGGTCCTTGGTCTCGGCCAGGACCACGCATTCGGCCGCGACCAGTTCGGCCGCTTCGGCCGTCGCGCGCTTCATCGCCATCTGGATCGCCGCGACCAGCGACTTGCCCTGGTGGGCCACGACCGCGCGACCGGGGCTCTGCTCCTCGGTATCGAGTCCGAGCTGTTCGAACAGCCGGGTCAACACCTGTTCATGGGTGCGGGTCTCATCCAGGTACTCCTGCCACTCTTCCTTGAGGTCGTCATTGACCGCGGCCTCGATTGCGGCCGTATAGATCTGGATCCCGCCGCGTTCGGTCTCCAGTGCCTGCAACAGAAGCTCCTTCACCTGCGCCGAATCGTGTTTGCTCGCCTTGGCCATCTGCGGGTCCTCGTTGTGCTTGACTGTGATTGGGGATATGGGGGGAAGTGCAACCGGAAACTTTCCAGCGCGGGGGCATAGTCGGCACCCGGGTGTGAAAAACCGGTCCTTTTTTGCCGGCCTCTCCTTCACGGCCACTTATCGGCCGCGGCCCATGCTCAGCTGCCATCGACAGGGTGAGCAGCGAAGACATGAACCGTGACCGCAAGGACCCGCCCGACCCGCGCGAGGACCGCGACTGCGAGGAAAGCGTGGGCCAGCGACAGCAGCGCAAGCAGCATGAAAGTGAAAACCAGGACCAGGCGCTGGAGGAGACCTTTCCGGCCAGCGATCCCACCTCGCCTTTCGTCCCGGCACGCGTCCCCGACTGAGATGCGCCCGTCCCTGCTGCCTTCCGCCTCCGCACGTGGTCCTGCCCAGCTGCAGCCGCCATTCGAAACGCGCGCCTTCCAGCTCCAGTTCGAACGCCTGCAGCGCGCACCGGTGAGGGTGGGCGACTGCCTCGCCTATCCGTCGATGTTCGACGGTCCCGATGCATTCGAGGCCTGGTGCGTGGCCGACTTCCGGCGCAGGCGCCTGGAGGACGCCAGCTTGCTTTGGGTGGACGCCTGTCCTGCGTATGCGCTGGCACTGTGCACCCACGCGTCCCGCGCCAGTGACCGGCTTCGGCTGGCCAGCGATGAGCTCAGCCTGCTCTGGCCCGGACTGCGTGGACACTCCAAGTTGTGCTGGCCGGTGGCTGGGCAACTCGTGTCTTCTTCCTGGGTGGAGCTCGACCGCCTGTCGCTTTCGCAAGGCTATGGATCGCCGCCCCGGTTCTCCGCCAGCCTGCCGTCAGCCTGAGAAGGCTCGACTGCCCAGTCAGGCCTAAGCGGGCAACAGACAGGCCGGACGAACGGGAAAACCCCGTGCGTCCCCAGTGGGACAGAATCACGGCTCACTACGGTTTCACTGTTGGCGTGGGACAAGTGAGTAGCCAAGCAGCCAAGGAAACCCCAATGCCACGCGATATCCTCGTCACCCTGAAATCCGAGCACGACATGCTGCGCAGCCTGTTCGACCAGATCAATGCCACTACCGATCGGGCCAGGAAGAAGCGGGGCGACCTGCTCAGGCAGATAGAGCTTTCGCTGGTCCCCCACGCCAAATGGGAGGAATTCCATTTCTATCCGGCCTTCAAGGCGCGCGCCGACCGTGATGGGCTCAAGACGCATGCAGAAGCGCTGGTGGAGCACCAGGCGGTCGAGCTGACCGTCCTGCCCGAGGTCAAGGCGAGCGATATCGACACGCCGCGGTTCGCAGGTGCCGTCAAGGTTCTCGGCGAGCTGGTCGATCATCACGCGAGCGAAGAAGAGACAACGATGTTCAAGATGGCGCGCAAGCTGTTCAGCGCGAAGGAACGCGCCGAGCTGGATGTGCAGTACGAGGAATGGAAAGACTCTGCCGCCTCTAAAGGCGTGCTCTTCCACGCCGAAGTCAAGACCGGCCTGAAGGCCGCCATCAAAAAGATGATCCCTTGAGCGTGAGGGACCCCAGCCTGTAACAGCAGCTTCTCTCCTGCGCGGCACGGGCTCTTCCAGCCTGCGCCCGGATCCCTGGATCCGGGCGCAGGACTGTCAGACCATTGGCGGGTCGGTTTCCCGGGCGAAGTGCTTGTGCTTGCCCAGGGCTGCGACGAAGTCCGAGACAAAGGATTTGCTGGGCTCGCTTTGCAGCAGCAGACCCGGATCCTTTTCGTCGCGGAGGATGCCGGCACCTTCGACGAAGGACACCGCCTCGCCCAGCGCCAGGATGGTCTTCAAGTGGCGGAACTGGTCCTTGACGAATTCGCCTGCACGCCCGTCGCGCGCCCAGGCCTTGGACGTCCCGTCGCCGTCTGGAATCGCCACCGCGTCGAAAAGCACCGACGGCTCGTTCTCGAATGATGCGTCCGCATCCAGCGTGCTACCGTCCTGGGCAGTGAACGGTCCGACCCGATGGCCGATCAGTCGGCCGATTGCGCCGCCATCGAGCAACGCCTTTTGCAGCGCCGCGACCTGCTCGCCATTGACGCCATCCCCGACGAAGATGGCGACCTTACGGGTCGCAATCCCGCCAGTGCCTGGGCGGGCGAACATGGACAGTGCTTCGGAGGTTGCCACTTCCGCTTTCGGCGGCTTCGGAAGCGCCCTGGGCATCGCATCAGGCAGCTCCATGCCCAGTCCCTCGGCGACCTTCGCGGCAAGGTCCTCGGATGCATTGCGCAGCATCGATACCACGCGTTGGCGGATGGCCGGCACGGTCAGTTTGGACAGCTCAAAGCGGAAGGCGCCGGCGATATGGTCCTGCTCCACCGGCGTCTGGCTGTTGTAGAACAATGCGGCCTGGTTGAAGTGCTCGGCGAACTTCTCGGGCTTGCCACGCACCTCGTCCTCCTGCACTGGCTCGGGGAAGGATACGAATCCCGCGCCCCCGGCCTGGAACGGACAACCACCGCCCAGGGAGTTCGGTTCATAGGATACCCTGCCCCGGTGCACCGCTTGGCGGTGCATGCCATCGCGCTGGTTGTTGTGAACCGGAGCGACAGGAGCGTTGATTGGGATTTCATGGAAGTTGGGACCGCCCAGGCGGGAAATCTGCGTGTCCACGTAGGAATGGATACGACCTGCCAGTAAGGGGTCGTTGGTAAAGTCGATACCCGGGATAACATGCGCGGTGCAGAACGCGACCTGCTCGGTCTCGGCGAAGAAGTTGTCCGGGTTGCGGTTCAATACCATCCGGCCCAGTGGCTGCACCGGTACGAGTTCCTCCGGGATCAGCTTGGTCGCGTCCAGCACGTCGAACGAGAAACGCTCCGCATCGGATTCGGAGAACACCTGCACGCCCAGCTCCCATTCCGGATACGCGCCGGCCTCGATGGCTTCCCACAGATCCCGGCGGTGGTAGTCCGGGTCGCAGCCCGAGATCTTCACCGCCTCGTCCCAGAGCAGCCCGTGCGTGCCGAGGATCGGCGTCCAGTGGAACTTGACGAAGGAAGATTGCCCCTGGTCGTTGACGAAGCGGAAGGTGTGCACGCCGAAGCCCTGCATCATCCGGTAGCTGCGCGGGATCGCCCTGTCCGACATGACCCACATCAGCATGTGGGTCGACTCGGGCATCAGCGACACGAAGTCCCAGAACGTATCGTGCGCAGACGCGGCCTGCGGCATGGCGTGGTGGGGCTCGGGCTTCACGGCGTGGACCAGGTCCGGAAATTTCAGCGCGTCCTGGATGAAGAACACCGGCATGTTATTGCCCACCAGGTCCCAGTTGCCCTCGTCGGTATAGAATTTCACCGCGAAACCACGCACGTCCCGCGCCGTGTCTTTGCTGCCACGCTCGCCGGCCACTGTGGAAAAGCGCACGAAGACCGGTGTGATTTTGCCCGCTTCCTGGAACGGGGCCGCACGCGTGAGCTTGCTCTGCTTCTTGTACGACTCGAAAAACCCGTGGGCCGCCGAGCCACGTGCGTGGACGATCCGCTCCGGGATCCGCTCATGGTCGAAATGGGTGATCTTCTCCCGAAGGATGAAGTCCTTCAGCAGCGCCGGTCCGCGCAAGCCTGCCTTGAGCGAATTCTGGTTGTCCGCGACCGGCACGCCCTGGTTCGTGGTGAGGCGCTGGCCACTACTGTCGACCCGTACGCGGTCCAGCGAACCAACCGTCGCGTTGCCGCCTTCAGGCGCCTGGGTGCCTACCTTGTCCGAGCTATTGCTCTCTGCGAGGGTGCTGCCGCCGACCAGGCGCGACGGAGGAATCACCTGGCTGCCTTCCGGTGGTTCGGTTGCCCCTTGGCGGCCGTGTTCTGCGGCCTTGTTCTCGTTGAACGGCATCGCTGCCACCGTGGCCTCGACTTGAGCGCTGCGCTCGGCCAGCAGGTCGCCGGTGCCCCGTGGTGGCGCCTTGGAGGATGCGCTGTCGCTGTTGCGCGCGGCGGATGCGCCTGCAACTTGCTTCTTTGTCTTTGCGTCTGGTTTGCGCGTGGTAGCCATGGGGTTGCTCCTGGGGATTGGGGACGCCGAGGCGGCCACACTAACCATCGGCTGTTAGCGTGATGTGCACCTTTACACGCACTCCTGCCTCGCATGCGCTTGTAGGATCACGCTCCTCCGCTGGTCTCCAATGTGGCCGGGCGGAAGATTGGAATGCGCTTTGCCGTCGCGCCATGGCGCGCATCCGAGCCTCCTTCCCGCTTCCGGCCTACGGAAGTGCCCGAACATGCGGGAATCGCCTGACGAGGCGACAGGTCGAGGCTCCGGTCAGTGCGCACACTCCGCGGGTCTGGGTCCGGGGTCCTGGCTGCGATCAAGGTCCCGGGGCCCGCGCCTGGGGTTGGAGCCTTCGTTCAAGGGCCGCGCACCTGTTCCATGGCCGGGAGGCTGATCCCAGGATTCGGGAATTGGCCTTGCCTCCGACGGCGCAAGCACGAAGTTCCGACCGCCGCTCCACGGGCATGGGAGGCCGACCGCATAGGCCTTCCGCGGTTCCAGTCCAGCCCTGATCCCCGGCGATCATTAGGCTTGAGATATTTCCAATATTCTGGAATTATCGAATTCATGCAGACCGACCTTGCCGTCCGCTCGCTCAGCGCCCTCTCCCATCCCAGCCGGCTGGCCGCTTACCGCGCACTGGTCCAGGCCGGACCGGATGGACTGGCGGTAGGCGAACTGCGCGATGCGCTGGCCCTGCCGGCGGCCACCCTCACCGCCCACCTAAACCAGTTGCGCGCGGTCGGCCTGGTCAGCGACGAACGCCAGGGCCGGGTGATCCGCCTGCGCGCCGACTTCGGACGGATGAACGCGCTGGTCGGCTTCCTCACCGAGAACTGCTGCGGCGGCGAGACCTGCGCCCCCGCGGCGCCAGGCGCCTGCGCAGCCCCTGCCCTCAACGACCACTGATCCGGGAAACCACCATGCAAGACAAGATCTTCAACGTGCTGTTCCTGTGTACCGGCAATTCGGCGCGCAGCGTCATGGCCGAGGCCCTGCTCAACGTGCTCGGCAAGGGCCGCTTCAAGGCCTACAGCGCCGGCAGCCATCCCAGCGGCCAGGTGCAACCCATCGCCAGGGAGCTGGCCGAGGCGATCGGCTACGACGCCCGCCAGTTGCGCAGCAAGGACTGGGACGAGTTCTCGGTGGAAGGCGCCCCGGAGATGGACATCGTGATCACCGTCTGCGACAACGCCGCCGGCGAATCCTGCCCGCTGTGGCTGGGCCATCCGGCCCTGGCCCACTGGGGCGTGCCGGACCCGGTCGCCGCGACCGGCGATGAAGCCGACCGCCGTCGCGCCTACACCGCCGCCTTCGCCCTGCTGCGGCGACGCGTCGAACTGCTGTTGTCGCTGCCGCTGGCCAGTCTCGACCACCTGGCGGCGCAGGCGAAGCTGCGCGAGATCGGCCGGGTCGGCGCCGAGTGACCGGGCCACGCCTTTACCTGTCCGAATTCCTCGCCACCGCCCTGCTGCTGGTGACGGTGATCGGTTCGGGAATCATGGCCCAGCGGCTGGCCGGGGGAAACGACGCGCTGGCCCTGCTGGCCAACACCCTGGCCACCATCGGCGGCCTGTACGTGCTGATCGAGGTGTTCGGCCCGCTCAGTGGCGCGCACATGAACCCGGCGGTCAGCGCGGTGCTGGCCGCGCGCGGCGAACTGCCGTGGGCGCGGCTCCCCGGCTATGTGCTGGTGCAGCTGGCCGGCGCCGCCTGCGGCGCGTGGCTGGCGCATGCGATGTTCGACCTGCAGATCCTGCAGTTCGCGGCCAAGCCGCGCCACGGCAGCGGCCAGCTGCTGGGCGAAGTGGTGGCGACTGCCGGCCTGCTGCTGGTGGTCCTACGCGCATCGCCGGCGCGGGTGGCGGCGATGGTCGCGGCCTATATCGGCGCCGCGTACTGGTTCACCTCCTCGACCTCCTTCGCCAATCCTGCCGCGGCCTTCGGTCGCATGTTCAGCGACAGCTTCGCCGGCATCGCCCCGGCCGACGTGCCCGGGTTCATCGGTGCCGAGGCGCTGGGCGCAGCGCTCGGCGCAGGCCTCCACCGACTGCTGGGACCGACCACCAATGACTGATCCGGACCTGCTTCCCAACCTGCTCCCCGGCCTGTTGCCGACCCCTTCGGCCGCGCAACTGTCCGTCGTCCAGCGGAGCACCCACGCGCCGCGCTTCCTGCTGCTGTACGGCTCGCTGCGCAAGCGTTCCTATAGCAAGCTGCTGGCCCAGGAAGCCGCGCGCCTGCTTGAAGCGATGGGCGCGCAGACGCGGCTGTTCGATCCCACCGGCCTGCCCTTGCCCGACGCCGAACCCGACACCCACCCCAAGGTCCAGGAGTTGCGCCAGCTGGCGCAGTGGGCCGAGGGCATGGTCTGGAGTTCGCCCGAACGCCATGGCGCGATGTCGGGGATCATGAAGGCGCAGATCGACTGGATTCCGCTTTCCCAGGGCGCGGTGCGCCCGACCCAGGGCAAGACCCTGGCGGTGATGCAGGTCAGCGGCGGCTCGCAATCGTTCAACGCGGTCAACCAGCTGCGCGTGCTGGGCCGGTGGATGCGCATGGTCACGATCCCCAACCAGTCCTCGGTGGCCAAGGCCTTCAACGAATTCGACGAAGCCGGCCGGATGAAGCCCTCGCCCTACTACGACCGGGTGGTGGACGTGATGGAGGAACTGGTGAAGTTCACCCTGCTGACCCGCGACGTGTCGCCTTATCTGGTCGACCGCTACAGCGAGCGCAAGGAGAGCGCGGAGGAATTGTCCAGGCGGGTCAACCTGCGCAGCGTGTGAGCGTGGCAGCCGGCCGACCGGGAGCAGGCGGACCATCCTGATCCCGGCCGAAGCCGGCCATCGCAACCCGCAAGCGCGTGGCGGGCCGACGGCTACCAGGGGTGCCTGGACCGCAACTGGGTCAGGTGCACCCACTTGCCCACCCGGCGACTCTGGACAATGCCGACTTCGCAACCGAAGCGGAAATGCATGCCGCCGTAGACGCGTGCGTCGACCGCGTCGGACTCGGTGTCGCTGAGGCGCATGTAGGTTCGGTTGATGCCGCCTGCGGCCAACGTGTAAGGCAGACGGTCGGTGCCGAAATACGAGCGCAACACCTGGGCCCCGGCACCGACGATGCTCGGCAGCCCGCAGGGGTAGTCAGGATACGGCGGAGTGGTGACGTAGCTGGTCCAGTTCGGATCGGACTGGGTCCGCGGGTTGCCGTCGTCGGCCCAGCGGATGGCGGTGTAGGGACGCCAGAAGTTGTAGCGGTACTTGGTGTGGAAGGTGGTGATCACCGCATCGACGGCAGCCATGTTGAGCATCGCGAACAGGCGCGCATGCTGCCAGCGATCCAGCGACTTGCCGGCCACCACGGCGCGGGCGATCGCGTTGATGTTGGCGCCGCCGGCGGGGAAGTAACGCGCGGTCTGGCTCTCCCGTGAGTCGGGCAAGGCGTTGCGCACGGCGAACGATCCCATCGCCTTCACTTCGTTGTACTCATCCGCGTACGAGCGGCTCTTCAGGTTGAACTCCGGCGCCGGCCCGGCGGCGAACTGGCGGTTGTTGTTCACCGCGAATGGCAGCAGGTTGCCCCAGTTGCCGAACTGCGGGAAAGGCGCGGGCGGAGGTGGCGTCGGCAGCGTCGGCTGATAGACGCCGGCGGCCGGTGCGAGCGTGTACGGCAGGTGCGGGGTGGCCGACCCGTCCAGTTGGCGCCGCTGCAGGATGGCGGTCGCCGCAGCCGCACCCGCGGCGATGCCCTGGTTGACGCAGCCCGGTGCCGCGGCCGGGCAGGCCGGGAGGCCGGCGATGGACGCGGCGTAATAGGCATCGATCGCGGGGATCTGGCTGGGAATGGCGGCCCGCAGCACGTCGGCGGCGGCGCGCGCGACCGCGGCATCCGGCGACGCCCGATGGCTCGCCGCGCCAACGACCGTGTAGGTCTGGTAGCGGCGCTCGATGCTGTTCAAGGCATCGTGCACGGCGATCTGGGTCATGGCGATCACGCGGAACTGCTGCGGGGGCGCACCGGCCCCAGCGATCACGGTGTCGGCGAACGCATTCCAGTCGGTGACCGAGTCGGCGAAGGCCGGACCCGGCAAGAGCAGCAGCAAGGCGCCGGCCAGCGGCCAGCGGCGAGGAATATCTCGAACGGCCGGGCGGGTGCCGGGCGCTTGGGCTGGGATTTTCATGAGGATTTCCACTTGGGACGGGGGATGCGCGCGGGAGGTATCCAGCCTGGGCACGCACCCCGTCCAACGACCCCCTGCCGGCAATGCGGACACCTGCCGGCGGCAATCGGGCGCGAACCGACCGACGGCGCCACGACGCCGCCATCCAGTGAACCGTACGGGGCGGCAACCCGGCGATCCACGAAACGAAGCAGGCCGCGCGCAACGCCGGCATTACCAAGCTCAAGAAGCGCGCGACCGCTACCAAGCGGGTGCGCTGATTCCTTCGAGGGTTTCTGGTGGCGGAGCGTCACGCAGACCAACCGCCGCCGGATTCCCTTGATCTAGGTCAGCCGGCGCCCGCGACAACGATCTGCAGGCGGAACCGCGGGCGCCAGCCCAGGTGCCTCGCAAGCCCCGATCCGAAGCCAGCCGCGCAGCCCTTGCCCGTTGTTGGGCAGACCCTGAGTACAGAGCCCGGGTGTCGGCGCGCTTCAAGGCGAAGTGGTCGGACCCCGAGTACAGGGAAAAGGCGAGCGGCAACAATGGGGACAACTCGGTTTATGGCTGGCGACAAGTCGCGACCGGGCTCACGGTCCGCCGTACCAAGTCCGAAATGCAGGAGGAGTTCGGCCTGAAAGCGGACGGCCTGGCGTCTGTAGTCTCGGGCCGTTGCCAAACAACGGGCGGCTGGGCGCTCGCTCCTAAGCCACGGATGCCGGAAGGGCCTAAGTGGATCTTCCCCTAGTCGCCCTTTCGCTTGAGGTCGGCGCGCGCCTCTTCAATGAAAGCTTGCATGTGTCTGTTGGTAATCGACCAAGATAAATCGAGATGCTCGTACCAACTGTTCTGGCGCTCCATGTTCTCGGACTCTTTGGCGTATCGCGCTAGAATTGCATGGGCTTCTTTTGAGAGGATGAAGCTCCCGACATCTGATGCACGGAGAATTTCATCGCGCGATTCCTTCGCTTGATTTGTTAGCTCTGCTTTTCGGGCGTCATCGAAATCGATATCCAATTCCTCCGCCCTCATGTGTTCGGAGTCGAACTTCTTTGATCTGTGGAATGCGTCGATGATGCGTTCGTAGGCTTCGACCTTCTTTTCCCACCATCGTTCTGATCGAAACTTGTTTCGTGAGAGCCACACAGCGATCCATGCGCCAAAGAACGCGAGCGCCAACCCGGAGAACAACTTCAGGACAATTACGGCCGCAGGAGAGAGATCAAAGAGGGTGGTAATTTCTTCCATAGATTCCAGCTTAAACCCTCTGCCCCAGCCACCAGCGATTCAATCGCGCCTCTCCGATACGTGAACGTTCGATAAACATACGTCCGCTAACAGCACGACAAAAGCACGCCCTTCTGGCAGTCTGCCATCGTCGTGGTGGGGATCATCCTTGCACGGAGTGGGCCGAAAGGCTCGAGGGGCGAAAGCCCCACAAGCTCCTGCGGCAACGTCGGTCATAGGTCGTGATGGATCGAAGGTCGAGGGTCGTGGGATTTAGGTGGCGTCGGCAAGGTGCGACGCCAGTGGGCTATAGGAGGGCAAAAGCTGACGTTTCCCCGCTTTGGGTGTTGCAAGGGGTGCCAATCGGGCGCCACACCAGAGCAAGACCATGATTGAGCAACAGAAAGGTCGGAAACACGACAAACGTCAGCAGTTGGTTGGTTACCTCAAGCGTGTTTTGAGGAAGCCTTGGTTCATGCGATTGGTAATCGGCGTTGTATGGAAACTGCTTGATCGTTTCTTCTGAAAGCCGTGAATAACCGCACGATACGACAAGATCAGCACCCTCCCTTAGAACAACAACCCGGAGTAAAGTGACTTGGAGGCGAAATGTTAAATAAAGCCCTAAAAATCGTCCGCGAAGTTCATCGGATGAAGCAGGGCGAACTGGCGGGAGCTTTGGGTATCTCAAAGTCCTACCTGTCGGAGCTAGAGCGAGGCGAGAAGAAAATAAGTCTGGATGTGTTGAACAAATACGCGACAACCTTTGATGTGCCGGCTTCCACGTTTTTAAGCTTTATGGAAGCACTCGAAGGCGAATCTGAAAGTCGTCGTGCCCGCGCTGAAAAGCTACTGAGCGTTCTCTCATGGACCGTTGGGAATGACACTACAGACGAAGAAGAAGGCCATCCCGCTGAAGAGGCGAACTGAGCGCTACGGCATCAGTTCGTCTCACCTGCACGGAATCCGAAGCCACTCACGCCTCGCCGAAATACTGCGTTGGGGCGGAACAGCCGGTCAGCTACGGACCTATGCTCGTAGGGAGGAGAACTACAACCGCTACATCGAAAAAGGAAAGCCTGGGAAGAAGGACAGGCAGATCGAAGCACCGGAACCTCGGCTGAAAGAATTTCAGAAGCGCTTGCTTGATCTTCTCAACCGCATCGAACTTCCTGAGTATTTACATTCGGCGCGCCCCGGATACTCCTACCTGAGCAATTCGGCGGCGCACTGCAATGCCACCGGCTGCACTCTAACCATGGATATCGACTCGTTTTACCAGTCGGTCAAGGTGCAGCACGTGGCGCGCTTTTTCGAGAAGGCGTTGGGTTGCTCCGGCGATGTATCGGAGACCATGGCGCAACTCTGCTGCTGTGACGGTCATTTGGCGACCGGCAGTCCGCTGAGTCCGCTTCTGTCCTTCTGGGCGTTCAAGGAAGTGTTCGACGCGATCAACCACAGGGTAAAGTCGCGCGGTGGTGTTTTCACTTTGTACATCGACGATATCGGGATTACAGGCAAAGGTTTCGGTCACACCGACATTATTTGGACAACCCGTCTGCTCCGAAAGTCAGGACTCACTGTCAAAGAATCGAAGACACGCGTCTTTCATGCTGATGCCCCCAAACTCATCACCGGCCGCGCGTGCCGAAACAATGTGAGCAGGGCGCCGAATAAGCAACATCGCAAAATGCGTGACGCGCAGCTGAAGCTTGAAAGCAATCCGAACGACCCGAGCCTGCGAGCGAGCGTGGCGGGCTTAAAGAGACATTTGGGATTGCTTGACGACAAGAACAGGGACCAGCATAGAAGCGAGGCCCGCCAGATTCTCAAGGCACGTTGAAAAGAAAAGCCGCCCTTTCGAGGCGGCTTTTAGGTGAAGCGTGGTGCCGGAAATAGGAATCGAACCTACGACCTCATCATTACGAATGACGCGCTCTACCAACTGAGCTATTCCGGCATGGGACGCGAATTCTAGGCGCAGCAAGGGGTTGGGTCAATTCACCAGCTGCAGGCGCAGCTCCTTGGGCAGGGCGAAGACCATGTCCTCGGGCTCGCCGGCGAGCTCGGAGACGGCCGCCGCGCCAAGCGCGCGCAAACGGTCGATCACGCCCTGGACCAGCACGTCCGGGGCCGAGGCGCCGGCGGTGACGCCGATCCGGGACTTGCCCGCGACCCAGGCCGGGTCGATCTCGTCGGCGCCGTCGATCAGGTAGGC
>SEHC01000017.1 GCA_004173415.1 Lysobacteraceae bacterium | reverse complement strand
CGCGCGATCGCCGCGAACGGGAAGCTGCCGGTCTTGTACGGCGTGCCTTCGGCCTTGAGCTGCTGTTCGGTCTTGCCCACCCAGGCGATCTCGGGCTCGGTGTAGATCACCCACGGCACGGTGTCGAGATTGACGTGGCCGGGCAGGCCTGCGATCAGTTCGGCCACCGCGATGCCTTCCTCGAAGCCCTTGTGCGCGAGCATCGGCCCGCGCACGCAGTCGCCCACGGCCCACACGCCGTCCACGCCGGTGTGGCAATGCTCGTCGACTTCGATCTGGCCGCGTTCACTCAGCTTCACTCCGGTGCCTTCGGCCAACAGGCCCTTGGAGGCCGCCTTGCGGCCCACGGCGACCAGCAGCCTGTCGACCAGGATCGTCTTCTCGCCTTCGGCATCGGCGTAGGTGACCGCCACTTCCTTGTTCTTGCCCTTGCCGGTGATTTCGGTCTTGCTGACCTTGGCGCCGAGGCGGATGTCCAGGCCCTGCTTCTTGAATTCCTTGGCCGCGGTCTTGGCCACTTCCGCGTCGGCGGCGGCGAGGAAGTCGGGCAGGGCCTCGAGCACGGTGACTTCGGCGCCGAGCCGCTTCCACACGCTGCCCAGCTCCAGGCCGATCACGCCCGCTCCGATCACCGCCAGGCGCTTGGGCACCTCGGTGAAATCGAGCGCGCCGACGTTGTCGACGATGTACTCGTTGTCGAACTTGGCGAAAGGCAGCTCGATGGAATCCGAGCCGGCGGCGATGACGACGTTGGTTCCCTTCAGCTCGACTTCGCTGCCGTCGTGCTGCTTGACCTTGACGATGTTGCCGGGCTGCAACTGGCCAAAACCGTAGTAGGGCGTGATCTTGTTGGCCTTGAACAGCATCGCGATGCCGCCGGTGAACTGCTTCACGATCTTGTCCTTGCGCCCGACCATCGCGGCGACGTCGATCTTCGCGTCCTTGAAGGTGATGCCGTGGTCGCCGAACAGGTGGCCCATGTTCCAGAACTGGCGCGAGGAGTCGAGCAGTGCCTTCGAGGGTACGCAGCCCACGCGCAGGCAGGTGCCGCCCAGGGCCGGCTTGCCGTCCTTGCCCAGGGCAGCGTCGATGCAGGCGACCTTCATGCCCAACTGCGCGGCGCGGATGGCGGCGTGGTAGCCCGCCGGGCCGGCGCCGATGACGACTACGTCGAATTGCTCTGCCATTTGCGAATTTCCAGGAAAGATGTGGGTGGAGAGAAGTGGGAAGCGGGGAGGGCGAGCGTGGCCTTCGCCCGCTCCTCGCTCCTCCATGCTCGCCGCTTGCTCTTACATGCTCAACAGCATGCGGTTCGGGTTCTCGAGCTGGTTCTTGATGTCGACCAGGAACAGCACCGCGTCCTTGCCGTCGATGATGCGATGGTCGTAGGACAGGGCGATGTACATCATCGGCGCGGCAACGACGACGCCGTTCTCGACGATCGCGCGTTCCTTGATCGCATGCATGCCCAGGATGGCGCTCTGCGGCGGGTTGACGATCGGCGTAGACATCAGCGAACCGAAGGTGCCGCCATTGGTGATGGTGAAGGTGCCGCCCTGCAGGTCCTCCAGCGCCAGCTTGCCGTCGCGCGCCTTCTTGGCGTACTCGCCGATGCCCTTCTCGATGTCGGCGAAGCTCTGCCGCTCGACGTTGCGCAGGACTGGCGTGACCAGGCCCTTTTCGGTCGAGACGGCGATCGAGATGTCGGCGTAGCCGTGGTAGATGATGTCGTTGCCATCGACCGAGGCGTTGACCACCGGATGGCGCTGCAGCGCGTTGGCGGCGGCCTTGGCGAAGAAGCTCATGAAGCCCAGCTTGATGCCGTTGGCCTTCTCGAAGGATTCGCCCAGTTCCTTGCGCATGGCCATGACCTTGCCCAGGTTCACCTCGTTGAACGAGGTGAGCATGGCGATCGAGTTCTTGGACTGCATCAGGCGCTCGGCGATGCGGGTGCGGATGCGGGTCATCGGCACGCGCTCTTCCGGACGCGCGCCACCGGACACCCCGGCGGTCTTGCCGCTGGCGTAATTGAGCAGGTCTTCCTTGGTCACCGCGCCCTTGCGGCCGGTACCCTCGACATTGGCCGGGTCGATGCCTTCCTTGGCCGCGGTGAAGCGGGCGCCGGGCGGCAGGCCCTCGGTCGAGGCGACCGGCGAAGGCTGGGTAGAGGCCGGGGCTGCAGCGACCGCCTGGGCGGCAGCGACCTTGGGCTGGACTTCCTGGGCACCCGCGGCAGGCGCGGCTTCGGCCTTCTTGTCCGGCGCGGGCGCGGCGGCGCCTTCCTCGATGATCGCCAGCAACTGCTGGCTGGTCACCGTGGCGCCCTCGGCGAACTTGATTTCCTTGAGCACGCCGTCGACCGGCGAGGGGACCTCCAGCACGACCTTGTCGGTCTCCAGGTCGACCAGGTTCTCGTCACGCTTGACCGCGTCGCCGGCCTTCTTGTGCCAGCTGGCGATGGTGGCATCGGAGACGGATTCGGGAAGGACCGGTACTTTGACTTCGGTGGCCATGTTGAAAAGGCTTCCTGTTTGGATTGTTGTTGTTCGAAAGGATTACTCGGCGACGACGTCGTTGCCGAAAGAATTGACCAGCGCGTCGGCGACCAGCTTGAGCTGTTCCTCGACGTGCTGGGCGAAGTGGCCGGCGGCCGGCGACGGCGAACGCGGACGCCCGGCGTAGAAGACCTCCTGCTTGTCGCTGGTGCAGGCGTTGAGGTGGTGGCGGATCTGGTACCAGGCGCCCTGGTTCTGCGGCTCTTCCTGGCACCACACGACCTCGGTCGCCCCGGCATAGCGCTTCAGCTCGGCCGCCAGCATCTGCCGCGGGAACGGGTAGAGCTGTTCGATGCGGATGATGGCCACGTCGTCCTGGCCGCGCTTGCGCTGGTCTTCCAGCAGGTCGTAATAGACCTTGCCCGAGCACAGCACCACGCGCTTGACCTTCTTCACATCGGCGGACGGGTCGGGGATCAGGTGCTGGAACTCGCCATCGGCCAGTTCTTCCAGGCTCGACACCGCCAGCTTGTGGCGGAGCAGCGACTTGGGGGTCATCACGATCAGCGGCTTGCGCGTGGTCATGCGCAACTGGCGGCGGATCATGTGGAAGCACTGGGCCGGGGTGGTCGGCACGCAGACCAGCATGTTCTCCAGCGCGCACAACTGCAGGAAGCGCTCCAGGCGCGCGGAGCTGTGTTCCGGCCCCTGGCCCTCGTAGCCGTGCGGCAGCAGCAGGGTCAAGCCGCTGATGCGGCTCCACTTGGCTTCACCGGCGGCGATGAACTGGTCGATCACCACCTGCGCGCCGTTGGCGAAGTCACCGAACTGCGCTTCCCAGATGTCCAGGGTGTTGGGATCGGTGGTCGAATAGCCGTACTCGAATGCCATCACCGCTTCCTCGCTCAGCAGCGAGTCGATGATGGTGGCGTCCTCCGGGTTGTCGACCAGCTGGCGCAGCGGCAGGTAATAGCTGTCGGTCTTCTGGTCGTGGAGGATGGCGTGGCGGTGGAAGAAGGTGCCGCGCCCTGCATCCTGGCCGACCAGGCGCAGGCGGTGGCCCTCGGCCAGCAGGCTGGCATAGGCCAGGTTCTCGGCGAAGCCCCAGTCGCCGGGCAATTCGCCCTGCGACATCTTCACCCGGTCATCGTAGATCTTGGCCACGCGCGGATGCAGGGTCACGCCTGCCGGGATGGTGTTGATGATCTTGGCCAACTGGTCCAGCGCCTTGCGCTTGACCCGGGTGTCGACCGGATCGGTGACCTTGCCGGACAGGTATTTGGACCAGTCGATCGCCAGTTCGTCGGGCTTGGGCTTGGTCAACTCGGTGGTGACCTCGCCCGAATCGAGCTTGTTGCGGTAGCTGTCGACCAGCGCCTGGGCCTCGCCCGGCTTGATCACGCCCTGTTGTTCCAGCTGCGCGGCATACAGCTCGCGGGTGGTCTTGTGGGCGCGGATCACCTGGTACATCACCGGCTGGGTCGCGGCCGGCTCGTCGGCCTCGTTGTGGCCCCAGCGCCGGTAGCAGACCAGGTCGATGACCACGTCCTTCTTGAACTGCTGGCGGAAGTCGTAGGCAAGGTTGGCGCAGAACACCACCGCCTCGGGATCGTCCCCGTTCACATGCAGCACCGGCGCTCCGACCATCTTGGCCACGTCGGTGCAGTACAGGGTGGAGCGGGCGTCGTCGCGGGCGCTGGTGGTGAAGCCGATCTGGTTGTTGATGACGATGTGCAGGGTGCCGCCAACGGCGAAACCGCGCGCCTGCGACATCTGGAACAGCTCCATGACCACGCCCTGGCCGGCGAAGGCCGCGTCGCCGTGGATGATGATCGGCATTACCGCCTTGCGCTCGCTGTCGCCGCGGCGCTCCTGGCGTGAACGCACGCTGCCGGCGACCACCGGGTCGACGATTTCCAGATGCGAGGGGTTGAACGCGAGCGCCAGGTGGACCGGCTCGCCGGCGGTGGCGATGTCGGCGCTGAAGCCCATGTGGTACTTGACGTCGCCGGTATGGGCGCGGTCGTCCTCGGCATGCTCGAACTTGCCTTCGAACTCGTCGAACAGCTTGCGCGGCGACTTGCCCAGGGTGTTGACCAGGACGTTGAGGCGGCCTCGGTGGGCCATGCCCAGGACGATGTCCTTGACCCCGTCGGTACCCGAGCGGCGGATGGTAACGTCCAGCATCGGGATCAGGGAGTCTCCGCCTTCCAGCGAGAAGCGCTTCTGGCCCACGTACTTGGTGTGCAGGTAGCGTTCCAGGCCCTCGGCCGCGGTGACGCGCTCAAGGGTGCGGCGCCGTGCGTCGGCGTCCAGCCCGTAGTTCCCGCCGGCTGCCTCCAGCCGCGAATACAGCCACTGGCGCTGGGCCGCATCGGTGATGTACATGAACTCGGCGCCGATCGAACCGGTATAGGTGGCCTTGAGCCGGGCAAGCAGGTCGCGCAGCTTCATTCGCGGCTGGCCGGCGACGCCGCCGGTGCTGAACTCGGTGTCCAGGTCGGCCTGGGCGAGGTTGTGGAAGCCGATTTCCAGGTCGGGTGAATCCTGCAGCGGGGTCAGGCCCAACGGGTCCAGGTTCGCCCCCAGGTGGCCACGCGAACGGTAGGCGGTGATCAGGCGGCCGACATTGCGCTCGCGCTCGTCACCCGTCCCGGCCGCGGCGGCCGCATGGCCGTTGTTGGCGGCGTGGCGGGCGGCTTCGGTGATCTGGGCGATCACCGCCGAGTGGGGCACGTCGCCCGCCTCGCGGCCCTTGAAGCCATCGAAATAGGCCTTCCATTTGGGGCCCACGCTGTCCGGGGAGACCAGATATTGCTCGTACAGGTCTTCGATGAAGGAGGCGTTGCCGCCTCCGAGTTGCGAGGATTGCGCAAACTGCTTCAGGAGGTTGTCCACGATGGCGTTGATCGGCTCTGCGTACGTAGGCCGGTCAGCGGCCTGTGGGTTGCCGGGAGCGGGAAATGCAATCGCTCTCGGGCCGGATATGAATACGCATAATTATACGCGCTTGGGGCTGGCGAAGCCTACCGCCCTTGGACTAAAGGCCAAGGGAAATGGCCCGCCGGCCCTAGATGCCCAGGGCCCTGAACTCGCTGCAGGGCCGGGCCCGCTCCCAGAAGCGACCGAATTCCTCGCGCAACTGCCGTGCGCGGGCGGGGCTGTCGACGCCGGTTTCGCCGTCATAGCGATGACCCAGGCCGCGGAAGTAGTAGCCGCCAAGGTCGTTGGCCATGAAGGCCGAGGGATACGCGCGATCGACCGGCTCGACGACTTCGCGGAAAACGAAGGTGCTGGGCAGCCGCTGGCCCAGGTTCAGCAGTGGCGCCAGCGCATGTTGCGGGGACAGTGCGTCCTGCAGCAGGACATGCACTTCGGCTCCGCGCGTGTGGGTGGCGAACCGGCGCAAGGCCTCCAGTACCGGAGGGGCGTCCAGCAGCCCCGGGTCCAGCTGGCGGCTGTAGATGCACAGCGAACGCCGGGCCTGGGTGGCGACCGCGACCACGGCGGCGATGGCGCCCGCGGCGTCCAGCACCGAGGTCGGCCCATGCAGCGAGCGGCGCATGGCCTGGTGCTCGATGCCGGCCTCGCTGAAACGCGGGCCATGCGGGATGAAACCGTGGCGCGCGTAGAACGTCTCGGCCGAGACCTGTGCATTCAGCGACACTTCCGTCCACTTCAGCCGCGCGGCTTCGGCCAGCAGGGCTTCCAGCAGGGCATCGCCGACTCCTTGGCCGCGCCACGGCGCGAGTACGGCCATGCGTCCGATCTTGCGCTCGGGGGTCAGGCGGGCGGTGCCTATCGGGCGGCCGGACCCATCGCGGGCGATCACGTGGGTGCACAGCGGATCCAGCGCGTCCCATTCCTCTTCCAGCGGAACCTGCTGCTCCTGCACGAAAACCGCCTCCCGCACCGCGCGCAGGTCGGCCAGGCCGCTTGCGTATTCGATGGGCTCGATCCGGAACCGGCGCTCGTTCATTCCTCGTCCCCTTCCAGCAGCAATTGGTAGTGGCCCTGCGAATGGAGTTGCATGGCCACGTCGCGCCCGTCCTCGGACAGGGCGGAATAGGCCGGGCCATCGAGCGACTCGGCTGCCGCCAGTCTGCGCGCATCGCGTACCGGGACGGTGAATTCCAGGCCGCTGCAGAACAGCCGGGCCGCGCGCCCGCTACGCCGCCAGGCCAGGCGCGAGAACGGATGCCGCTGCAGCGAGGCACCGTGCTGCAGGTCCCACTCGATCTCGATGCGCGAACGCGGATCGTCGCCGGGGACCACTTCGCCGCCTGCCCGGTAGGTGGTGACGAAACGGCCGAACCAGTCGCCCAGCTTCTCCGGGTCGTTGAGGCGCAGCGCGTTGAGCGCTTCCACCGCTCGGGTCATCGCGGCCGCATCGATCTCGTTGGGGTCGCTGGGCGCGGTAAGGTCGGGATCGTGGTAGCGAAGGGACTCATCCGCATCCACGATCAGGTTGTCGAGGTAGTCGCTGACCAGTTCGGCCGAGGACGGCGCGCGCATGCCCACCGAAAAGGTCAGGCAGGGATTCACCGCCACGCCGTTGTGGGGTACGCCGGGTGGCAGATAAAGCATGTCGCCGGGGTCGAGCACCCACTCGTGGCTGGGATCGAACCGGCGCAGCAGTTTCAGCTCGACGTCGTCGCGGAAGTCCAGCGGCGGATTGCTGCCGGCATCGATCTGCCAGCGCCGCTGGCCCTGGGCCTGCAGCAGGAACACGTCGTACTGGTCGACGTGGGCTCCCACCGAGCCGCCGCTGGCCGCGAAGCTGACCATGATGTCGTCGATGCGCCAGCGCGGCAGGAAGTCGAAATGGCCCAGCAACCGGCGCACGTCCGCATCCCACTTGTCCACGTCCTGGACCAGCAGGGTCCAGTCGTGGTCGGGCATGCCGGGGAAGTCTTCCTCCGCAAAAGGACCGCTGCGCAGGGTCCAGGCGTCGCGGGCGCGGTCATGGCTGACGATCCGCGACAGGGCCAGTTCCTCGCAGGCCAGCCCGGCCAGGTCTTCGGGCTGGATCGGGGACTGGAAGCCGGGCAGGGCGCCGCGGACCAGCAGCGGTTTCTTCTGCCAGTACTCGCGAAGGAATTTCGCGGCGGGCATGCCCAGCAGGTGCTTCGGGGTGGCCTGTACTTCGATCATGGCGTTGCCTCCACGTTGGCGGCTTCCTCGGCCAGGCGCTTGTCCAGCACCGCGGCGGCCTTGTGCGCATAGCCGCGACACGCGGCGGTGTCGACCAGCGGCTCAGTGGCGCCCGTGCCCAGGCGCGACCACAGGCGGCTCGCGGACGGGTGCGGGGTAACCAGGATGTCGCATTCCAGCCCCGCGACCCGGGCCAGGGTCTGCCGGAACGCAGCGAGGTAGCCCGGGTGCGAGGCGTCGTCGGCATAGCGATAGTGTTTGTCGGAAATGGCGGTCAGGCTGTCGGCGTACACCAGCTGCCGGCAGTCCTTCGCATCGCAGGAACGCCAGGTCCAGCTGGTGCCGCCAGGGGTGTGGCCCGGGGTCGGGATCGCCGCCAGCGACAGCGGGCCTACGCGGACCACATCGTCGTCGGCGATGGCTTTCACCCCGGCGACCGGCGCGAATCCTTTCAGGCTGAGCAACTGGGGATCACTGCGATCGCTGGCGCCACGCTGGAGGATCGGCACCGCGGGCGCGCGCGCCAGCACCGGGGCGCCGGTGACGCGTTGCAGTTCGGCCAGGCCGCCGGCGTGGTCGACGTGCTCGTGCGACAGGACGATGGCGCGCACATCCTCGGGCTTGAAACCGAGCGCGCGGATATTGGCCAGGATCTGCGCGCCCGCCTGTGGCGTGGCGCCATCGACCAGGACGTGGCCTTGCGGCGAAGTCAGCAGCAGGGCGCTGATGCCGCAGGTGCCGACGTACCAGGTGTTGCCGTGGACGCGCAGCGGCCTGGCCGGATCGTTCCAGCCGGCGTCGGCGGCGCAGTGGGGGGAGGACGCGGTGGCCGCGACGCGTTCCTCGACGGCGCCGGCCTGCAAGGCCAGCAGCGGCAGGGTGAACGCGAGTGCGCCGCGGACCAGGGTGGTGCAGGGTTTCATGCAGTGATCTCGTCATAGCCGCGTCCGACAAACTGCAGCAGGCACCAGCCATGGCCGAAGGGGTCGGCCAGGCGCACGATGCGTCCCCAGTGGGTCTCGCGGAGTTCGTCTTCCTGCACCATGCCGGCGCCGAGGGCGCGGGCCAGGGCAGGTTCCAGGTGTTCCACCACCACGTCCAGGTGCAGCGGGGTCCAGTGCCGTCCGTAGTCGCGGAGCGATTTCGCCGCTGCGACGGAGCCCGGCGGGTTGTGCAACAGGTAGATCGGTGCCGCAGCGCCAAGCAGTTCGAGAGCGCCATCGCCCAGGCGGCGCCCAAGCTCCAGGCCGAAGGCCCGGGTGTAAAGCGCCTGTGCAGCAGCCAGGTCGGGTACGTCGATGTTGACCAGGAACTGCATCGTCATTCCGTTGCCCGATGGGTGGGTCAGATCTCGCGGGCCAGGCGGGCCGCCAGGCCGGTGTAACTGCCCGGGGTCATCTGCAGCAGGTCACGCCGGGCGTCGGCGGGCAGGTCCAGCGATTCGACGAACGCGCGCATCGAGCCGGCGTTGATGCCCTGGCCGCGGGTCAGGGCCTTGAGTTGTTCGTAGGGATTGGGCAGGCCATGCCGGCGCATCACCGTCTGCACGGCCTCGGCCAGCACTTCCCAAGAGGCGTCCAGGTCCGCGTCCAGGCGCTCCGGCGCCACGGTCAGCTTGTCCAGGCCCTTGGCCAGCGAATCCAGGGCCACAAGGGTGTGGCCGAATGCGGTGCCCAGGGCGCGCAGCACGGTCGAATCGGTCAGGTCGCGCTGCCAGCGGCTGATCGGCAGCTTGCCGCTGAAATGGCCGAAAAGGGCGTTGGCCAGGCCCAGGTTGCCTTCGGCGTTCTCGAAATCGATCGGGTTGACCTTGTGCGGCATGGTGCTGGAACCGACCTCGCCCTCCTTCAGCGACTGCCTGAAGTAGCCCAGCGAAATGTAGCCCCAGATGTCGCGGGCCAGGTCGATCAGGATGGTGTTGGCGCGACGCGTGGCGTCGCCGATCTCGGCGACGTTGTCGTGCGGTTCGATCTGGGTGGTGTAGGGGTTGAACACCACGCCGAGGCCGGCGATGAAGCGCTGGGCGAACGCGGGCCAGTCGATCTCGGGGTAGGCAGCGACGTGCGCGTTGTAGTTGCCGACCGCGCCATTGATCTTGCCGGTCAGTTCGACCGCGGCGATCTGCCTGCGCTGGCGCTCCAGGCGGGCGACCACGTTGGCCATCTCCTTGCCCAGCGTGGTCGGCGAGGCGGTCTGCCCGTGGGTGCGGGAGAGCATGGGCTGGCCTGCATGGGCATGGGCCAGCGCCCTCAGCCGGGCCACCACCTGGTCCAGTGCCGGCAGCAGGACTTCGCTGCGTGCCTGTTCCAGCATCAGCGCGTAGCTCAGGTTGTTGATGTCCTCGCTGGTGCAGGCGAAGTGTACGAACTCGAGCGCCGGCCCCAGTTCGGCGTCCTCCTTCAGGCGTTCCTTGATGAAGTACTCGACTGCCTTGACGTCGTGGTTGGTGGTGCGCTCGATCTGCTTGACCCGGGCTGCATCGGCCACGTCGAAACCGTCTGCCAGCGCCCGCAGCCTGGCCGTGGCCGCTTCGCTGAAGGCCGGCAGTTCGATGATGCCCGGCTCGGCGGCCAGGGCCAGCAGCCATTCGATCTCGACCTTTACCCGGGCCCTGATCAGCCCGTATTCGGAGAATATCGGCCTCAGCGCGTCGACCTTGCCCGCGTAGCGGCCATCGAGCGGGGAAAGGGCGAGCAGGGCGGCTTCCGACATATCGATCGATCGCAGGCTTGGGGGCGCGCTAGTTTACGCCACGCGCCCGCCGGCGGCGCTGGCGTATGCTGGAATCGACCGCCGCCCAGGCCGCCGGCGGTGAACCCTGGCGGAGAATCCGATGAAACCCAGCATCCACGCCGCGCGCACGCGCATCGAGCACGACAGCATGGGCGAGCTGCAGGTGCCCGCCGAAGCCCTGTGGGGCGCGCAGACCCAGCGGGCGGTGCAGAACTTCCCGATTTCAGGCCAGCCGATGCCGCGCGGCTTCATCCGTGCGCTAGGGCTGGTCAAGGCCGCGGCGGCCGAAGCCAATGCCGGCTTGGGATTGCTGCCCAAGGGCGTGGCCAAGTCGATCGGCACCGCTGCCATGCGGGTTGCGGCCGGCGAATACGACGCGCATTTCCCGATCGACATCTACCAGACAGGCTCGGGTACCTCGTCGAACATGAATGCCAACGAGGTCATCTCGCGCCTGGCTTCGGTTCAAGGCAAGCCGCCGGTCCACGCCAACGACCATGTCAACCTCGGCCAGAGCTCCAACGACGTGATCCCGACCGCGCTGCGGGTGTCGGCGCAACTGGCCGTGGTCGAACACCTGCTGCCTTCGCTCAGGCACCTGCGCCGGGTCATCGACCGGCGCGGCAGGTCGCTGGCCAGGGTGGTCAAGACCGGCCGTACCCACCTGATGGATGCGATGCCGCTGACCTTCCAGCAGGAGCTCTCGACCTGGTCGGCGCAACTGCAGTCCGCCGAGGACCGGATCGGCGACAGCCTCAAGCGACTGCGTCGCCTGCCGCTCGGCGGCACCGCGATCGGCACCGGCATCAATGCCGACCCGCGTTTCGGCGCGAAGGTGGCTCGGATCCTGTCGTTGTCCACCAAGGTCCGGTTCGAATCGGCGGCCAACAAGTTCGAAGGGCTGGCCTCGCAGGATGACGCGGTGGAACTCTCCGGCCAGCTCAATGCGCTGGCCGTGGCCCTGATCAAGATCGCCAACGATCTGCGCTGGATGAATTCCGGGCCGCTGGCCGGGCTGGGCGAGATCGAACTGCCGGCCCTGCAGCCGGGCAGCTCGATCATGCCGGGCAAGGTCAACCCGGTGATTCCCGAAGCCACGGTGATGGTCTGCGCCCAGGTCATCGGCCACCATGCCGCGATCACCGTGGCCGGGCAGACCGGCAACTTCCAGTTGAACGTGACCGTGCCGCTGATCGCGGCCAACCTTCTCGATTCGATCAACCTGCTGGGCAATGTTTCGCGGCTGCTGGCGGATGCATCGATCGCCGGCCTGCAGGTGCGCCACGCGCATGTCCGCGAGGCGCTCGACCGCAATCCGATCCTGGTGACGGCGCTGAATCCGGTCATCGGTTACGAAAAGGGCGCGGCCATCGCCAAGCAGGCCTACCGGCAGAACCGACCCGTGCTGGAAGTGGCCATGGAGGTCACCGGATTGCCGGAAAAGACCCTGAAGGCCCTGTTGGATCCGGTCCTGTTGTCCAGGGGCGGCATCCACGGCAAGGCCGGGGGTGGCGGCGGCTAGCGCGGCTTGTCGCCAGCTGATTCGCGTGGCGGCCACTGGCCCGGCAGCCTGACGCTGGACAGCAACGCAAGCGCGCCTTCGCACATCGCCAGCTTCTCTTCGCGGCTGCCGCTGTCCAGCTTGCCCAGGCGCGATGCGAGGACCCCCTGGCGATACGCCTGCAGCGACTCCCCCGGCTCGAGTTCGGCCAGGGTCGGCAGCCGCCCGCGCTCGATCTGGTCCTGGCGCGAACTCACGTAGCGGAAGTACAGCGGCACCGACTTCTGCAGGAAGCCCGGCTCGAGGGCGGCGCATTTTTCGATCAGTACCGGCATCGCGAAAGTCGCCACGTAGGCGATATGGTCCTGGAAGGACTGGTTGAGTCCTGGCTCATCCGAGGCGCAGGCCTGGCCGACTGGCACGGCCAGGGCCAGGGCGAGGCAGACTGCACGGGAAGCTGGCTTCACCGTGGGGGTCCTTGCAGTGGGCAACCGATCCGGCAACCGGGGTCAGCGGCTGTTGGCGGCAGCTTCGGGGGCTTCGGCTTCGGTGGCGGCCGCATCGGCCTGCTCGGCCGCATTCATGCCGGTGGGCTCGTCGCGCGCTTCCTTGATCGTCTTGCCCAGCGTGCCACCGAACTCCTTGCCGGCGGCGTAGCTGTCGTCCTGTTCGCTTGCGCACTCGTCGACATCGGACTGGCTCAGCGTGGCGTAGGGCTTGAACGCCGCAAGCGAGGCGGCCAGCGCATCCTGCGACGTCTTGACCGTGGCCAGGTGCCTGCATAGCTGCAACGCCTGCGTCTTGATCCTGGCGGCATCGGCCTTGACCTTGCTCTCGACATTGTCGGTATCGCCCCGGATCGCGCCCTTGATCGCTTCGCTGACGGCCTTGCCGGCCAGTGCGGCGCCCTGCTTGCCAATGGCGATGCCTTCTGCGGTCACCGCGCTCATTCCCTGGTGATAGGACTGCAGCAATGCACGTTGCGTGGCGTCGACTTCGACCGCCTTGCCGTCGACTTCCAGGTCGCCGGCCGCCGATATCTTCGCGTCGGGCTGGCCCGGTGCGCGCAGGGTGATCTCCTTGCCGCCGGCTTTGATCACGCTGCCGCTGTCGGTGACCACGGTGGCGCCGGGGTTGCAACCGGCCAGCAATGCGACGGCAAGCGAAAGCGGTAGAACCGTGGAAAGCATGGTCTTCATGTGGAGCCTCGTATGGGTGCTCGGTCTTGGTACCTGGTCCTGCTGAGCCAGGACGACCTTGTCGTTGTCGTTGTCGGATTCACGGATCGGCCACTGCGGAGACCGGCGGGCACAGCGCGGTGGCCAGGAGCAGCCGCTACATCGCGATCCCGATTGGTCTGCGCAAGGATAGGGCGAAAGGGACCGGCCAGTGTGGCCAGTCCCTCCAGCCGGTCAGTCCGCCAGTTCGCGCCAGCGGCGCAGGTAGATGGCACCGACGATGCAGGCCACGCCGAAGGCCACGCCCAGCCACAGGTCCAGGGTCAGGAACGCATGCCAGCTCTGGCTCATGTCGATGGCCTTGGCCAGGTCCTCCGGACCATTGACGGTGATCGGCTTGACCTGCTCGCGGACCTGCGGAAGCGCGTACCAGGTGCCCGGGGCGATGCTCATCACGCCGCGGTACCAGACCGTGTACCAGAGCGAGGCGAACGGGAACTTCATGCCGGTGGCGGCACCGGTGATCAGCGCCACCAGGCTGACCATGGCGCAGGTCAGGAACGGGATCAGCAC
>SEHC01000318.1 GCA_004173415.1 Lysobacteraceae bacterium | reverse complement strand
ATGCCTCCGCACTTGCCTTCGCCGCACTTGCCCTCGGCGTGGCCGGCCTTGGCATCGTCCTTCTTGTCGGCGCCGCACTTGCCTTCACCACACTTGCCTTCGCCGCATTTGCCCTCGGCGTGGCCTGCCTTGGCATCATCCTTCTTGGCGGCGCCGCACTTGCCTTCACCGCACTTGCCTTCGCCACATTTGCCCTCGGCATGGACCTTGTGTTCGGCCGCATCGACGAAGCCGTCCTTGTTGGCATCGATGGCGTCGAACTTGGCGGCACCCGCATCGGGGTGGGCGGCGTCGAATTCGGCGCGCGAGATCCTGCCGTCCTTGTCGGCATCGGCCTTGTCCATGCCGCACTTGCCTTCGGCCGCCTTGTCGCCGGTCGCCGCCGAAGCCGACACCAGGTAACCCTGGGCCAGCGGCTGCATGGAAAAAGCCGAACCCGACAGGGCCAGGCCGGCCAGCATGGCGCTGCCCAGCACGAGGGTGGCGGGTTTTGGGTGGGTCTTGTTCATGAATTCCTCCAGGCTCCGCGGGTTGCGGGACGTGGGGCCCAGTGTACCGGGGCAGGATCGACGGTTTGTGTGCACTGCGCCATGCGCCGGTTTGCCCATCCTGCCCTGCCAAGGCGCCGCGCCGACGCTCGTCGGCCCGGCACGGGTGGGAGGCGGCTCAGACCAGGCCGGTGGTGTTGGTCTCGTCGCGCTTGTCCCGCGGCGGCAGCGGCTGGTCGCCGTGGACCAGGAACCAGATGTTCTCGGCGATGTTGGTGGCGTGGTCGCCGATCCGCTCCAGGTTCTTGGCCATGAACAGCAGGTGCGTGCAGGGGGTGATGTTGCGCGCGTCCTCCATCATGTAGGTCAGCAGCTCGCGGAAGAGCGCAGTGTACTGGGCGTCCAGTTCGGCGTCGCGCGCACGCACGGCCAGGGCCCGCGCCGGGTCCACGTCGCGATAGGCCTCCAGTACGTCGCTGACCTGGCGGCTGGCCAGGCGTCCAAGCGCGCGCAGGTTGCTGATGTGCGGCACCGGTGGCGACAGGTTCAGGGCGATCGAGCGCTTGGCCACGTTGGCGGCGTAGTCGCCGATCCGCTCGATGTCGGCGGGAATGCGCAGCCCGGCCAGGATCTCGCGCAGGTCGCGCGCCATCGGGCCGCGCAGCGCCATCTGCATCACGTCCTGGCTGATCCGCGATTCCAGCTTGTCGATTTCGATGTCGTTGGCGACGATGCGCAGCGCCGCGCGGTCGTCGCGACGCTCGACCACGTCCAGGGCCGCCTCCAACTGGGCGACGGCCATCGCGCCCATCTGCAGGATCTCGTCGGCCAGGCGACGCTGCTCTTCGTCGTAGCTCTTGACGATGTGTTCGTGGGGTTGGTTGTTCATGGTCTTTCCTTGGAATGCGGCTGGTTTCGATCAATTCGTAGGTTGCCATCCATGGCGCGACTATTCGACTTCGGATGCTCCGGCCCGGCCATCCATGGCCGGGCGTTCGGGACGCATCAGACGCCTTGATGGCGTCCGATGAGCGCGCCCCTCACCCAAACCGCCCAGTGATGTAGTCCTCGGTCTGCTGCTTCTTCGGGCTGGAGAAGATGTTCGAGGTCAGGTCATGCTCGATCAGGTCGCCGAGGTACATGAAGGCGGTGTAGTCCGAGACGCGCGCCGCCTGCTGCATGTTGTGGGTGACGATGGCGATGGTGTATTCCTTCTTCAGCTCCTCGACCAGTTGCTCGATGCGGCTGGTGGAGATCGGGTCCAGAGCCGAGGTCGGCTCGTCCAGCAGCAGCACGTCGGGCTTCAAGGCGACCGCGCGGGCGATGCACAGGCGCTGCTGCTGGCCCCCGGACAGGCCCAGCGCGCTCTGGCCGAGCTTGTCCTTCACCTCGCCCCACAACGCGGCCTGATTCAGCGCTTCCTCCACGCGCACGTCCATCTCGGCCTTCGACAGCTTTTCGTGGTGGCGAATGGCGTAGGCGACGTTCTCGTAGATGGTCATCGGGAACGGGACCGGCTTCTGGAAGACCATGCCGACCTTGCTGCGCAGGCGGTTCATCGGGTACCTGGGAGAGAGGATGTTCTCGCCGTCCAGCAGCACCTCGCCGCTGGCGGTCATCTTCGGATACAGCGCGTAGATGCGGTTGAAGATCCGCAGCAGGGTCGACTTGCCGCAGCCCGAGGGGCCGATCAGCGCGGTCACGCGCTTCTCGGGAATCTCCAGGTTGATGCCCTTCAGTGCGTGGAACCTGTCGTAGTGGAAGTCCAGTCCCCTGGCTTCCAGCTTGACCGGCGAAGGCGCGATCGCCCCGCGCTCGGTGGTCACCGTGGTGATCCGCTGAGTGGAATCGTTGCGCTGGACGTCGTTCATGGAGGGGTCCGAGGAGAAGTTAGTCATTGGAAATCCTGTTCCGCAGCAGTACGCCGCGCGCGACCAGGCTGATCAGCAGGACGAACACGGTCAGGACCAGGGCGCCGGCCCAGGCCAGGGTCTGCCAGGATTCGTAGGGGCTGCCGGCGAACTGGTTCATCACCACCGGCACGCTGGCCATGGGCTGCATGACGTCGGCGTTCCAGTACTGGTTGCCGAAGGCGGTGAATAGCAGCGGCGCGGTTTCGCCGCTGATCCGCGCCAGCGCCAGCAGGATCCCGGTGAGGATGCCGGCCGAGGCGCTGCGGTAGAGCACCTGCACGATCACCTTCCATTGCGGCACGCCCAGCGACAGCGCCGCCTCGCGCATCTGCGCCGGCACCAGCCGCAGCATCTCGTCGGTGGTGCGCACCACCACCGGCAGGACGATGAAGGCCAGCGCCAGGGCGCCCGCGAGGGCGGAGAAGTTGCCGCCGAACTGCATGATGAAAAGCGTGTACACGAACAGGCCCAGCACGATCGAAGGCGCCGAGAGCAGGATGTCGTTGACGAAGCGGACCATGGTCCCGATCTTGCGCGCGTTGCCGTACTCGGCCAGCCAGGTCCCGGCCAGCACCCCCAGCGGGGTGCCGATCAGGATCGCCAGGCCGCACATCACCGCGCTGCCGTAGAAGGCGTTGGCCAGTCCGCCTTCCTGCATCGGCGGCGGCGTCATCCGGGTGAACAGTTGCCAGTCGATGCCGGCGAT
>SEHC01000317.1 GCA_004173415.1 Lysobacteraceae bacterium | reverse complement strand
CGCCGGCAGCCAATGGCTGGCGACGCGACGGAACAGACTCTTCATCCTTGTACCCCTTCGACATGGTGTGCACGGCGGGTACAGCCCCGCTCGTGTCCTGCGAAAAGCTGGCGAATCAGGTGTTCACGATGGGGGCGTCCCCTGGATGCCGGCCGCCCATGCCTGCCATCGCGGACCGGACGCTAGCGTATGTTCCGGCGCGGACACAATCTGCACTGCAACAGTGCCCGCCCGGCGTGGTTGCCGGCGCTGGGCAGGGAAGGCCTGCGCGCCGCTTGGCGGCGTGACGATGTCGCCGGATCCTGACCTGGCACGGCTTGGCCGCTCATCTGCGCGAGCGCGTTTTTCACATCAGCTGAGCGCCGCAAGGCGCAGAACGTCGGCACCGCAACATCGGCACCCAACCCAAGGAGTCCGCACATGCCCTGCAAACATGGCTTGTCCACGATCCTGATCGCCCTGTCGTTCGCCGCCCCGCTAGCCGCGCAGGAAACCGGCGCAGCGGAGATGAGCGCCGAAACCAAGGCGATGATGGAAGCCTTCCAGAAGGCCGGCACCCCCGGCGAGCCGCACAGGCAGCTCGCCTCGATGGCCGGCAGCTACGACCTGACCGTCAAGAGCTGGCACACCCCCGGCGCCGAGCCGATGGTGGACACCGGCACCGCGACCCGGCGGATGATGCTGGGCGACCGGGTGATGGTCGAGGACGTGAGCTCGCAGATGATGGGCCAGGCTTACGCCGGCCAGGGACTGCACGGCTACGACAACGTCACCGGCAAGTACTGGTCCACCTGGGCCGACAGCATGAGCACCGGCCTGATGGTCAGCGAAGGCAGCTGCGACGCGGCCATGTCCTGCGAGTATACCGGCAAGTACCACGATCCGGTCAGCAAGCAGGCGCAGACCACGCGCATGACCACGCGCTGGACCGACAAGGGCACCGAGGTGTTCGAGATGTACGGCCCCGGCCACGACGGCAAGGAAGCCAAGATGATGGAGATCACCTACAAGAAGCGCGGCCCGTAGGGTACGCGCCTTGCCGCCGAAAAGACCTGCGTGCGCGCGAGGCGACCATGCCCGGCTGCCGCGTGCATTCCTGCGATGGACGTGCATGGTCGCGTTGGCCATGCCCCTGGCCTGCTGCACGGGCGATGCCGGCGATGGACAGGATCCAGCCCGCAGCAGCCGTGATCGTGCAGGCACCGTCGCAGAGCCCAGGGTCAACGACGCAGTGGAAGAAACGCGCCCTGAACCGCAACACGGTGGCGCCGGACCGTCGCCGCCGGCATCGGTGGTGGTCGACCCGGCCGGCACGGAAACCACTGGCGTGCTGCCACTGCAGCCGGGCGTGTTCGTCGACACCGGTTCTCCCTGCGCGACTCCCGCCAACGCCGGTCTGCGCATCTACGACGGTCGCGGCATCCGCGGTTCGGCGACCCATGACTGCGTGGCCCAGGTGCGGTCCCACCGCGACGAGGTCTACCAGGTCGAGCAGTCGTGCATCGACACGCCGTCGGGCCCGGGACCACGGACCAGCGAATCGCAGGTGATCACCGTGCACGACCGTCGCGGCTTCACCCTGGCCAGCGCGGGCCAGGGCATGCGTTTCCGCTACTGCGAACGCGACCAGCTGCCGGAGTACCTGCGGCAGATGCGATGACCTCCCCGTGCACTCAGCCCGGGCGGGAACCCGACTCCGGGCGCGGCGCCGCCCGTTCGGGCCCGGCAGCTTGATTGCCCGCGATGGGCAATCGAGCTGCCGGGACAGGTGCGCCGCTGGACCGGGCCCCTCTTCGCCTTCCCCTGCAGGCGGCATTGCACTGCAAAGATCCTGCCGGGCGACGCCGCGCCCTGCAGGACCCATCACGCCTCCGCGGCCACGCCCTGGTTGAGCCGATGGGCTCCCGATCCCCATCGAGAGCCATCACCGCGGCGTGCGGTTGCGCTTCCCACTCTCCCGGCCCAACCCGGCACCGGACCCCTCCCCCATGAAAACGGCTGGTGAACCATACGCAATAAAACGGCCCAGCGCGCCTGCGCCGGGGCGAGAATTTTTCCCGCCCCCGGCCCAATCCTGGTGCACATGCCCTCGTCCACTGCGGTAACGCAACGGCGCTACGTGCCCGCACCGGGACATTGCCCCGGCGCCAATCGTCGCGATCCGGATCGAAGTCCTGGCCAGAAGCTCAAGCGAGCGGCGGCGAGACGCCAGCCAGGGACCTAGCCCCGCCAGTTGGCGTGCGTGCGCCAGAATTCCACGCTGCGAGCGTAGGCGTCGCGGTCCAGCGGCACCCCGGAGCCGCCCTCGTCCACGCCCAATGCGTTGCGCATCATGGTGATCGGCGCCATCGGCGTCTCCACCGGCTCGGCCGTGTACATGCAGCCGACCACGCCCCAGTCGGCCTCGATGCGGGTGCCTTCCCGGGCCAGCTGCGCGCGGCTGTAGAGGATCGCGATCAGGTAGTCGGCGACCGGTGGCTCCAGCCCTTCGAACCAGCGCACCAGCACCGGCAGTTCGTCGCGGTTGCGCGCCTCGTAGTCCGAGCGCAGCAGGTGGCGGTTGGCATCGGTGACCGGTGCGGCCAGGCAACGGGTCGAGGTCCAGTTGCGGTGCACGTGCAGCCTGCAGAACGGCGCGTAGCCCTCCAGCACCGCCAGCGGCGCGACCGTGTTGAGGTGCTGTTCGAACTGCGCCGGGGTGCAGTCCTGGATGGTGTTGCGGCGACCGTCGTTGCGGAACAGGCGGGGACGGGCGAACTCGGTGAGGACGATGGACATGCATGCGAGACGGGCGAGGGAACCGGCATTGTGGCGCAGCAGGAAGGCACCAGGCGAGAGCGGACTTGCCCGCACCTGGCGTCCACCCGACCCGGCCGGGCCGGCTGACCCGGCCCGGCACCTGGAGCACCGCCCTGCCCAGCCTCAGGCGTGGGTCCTGGTCCTGTAGTGGCCACCGATCGTGCGCGCGGCGATGTTGATGCGGTTGAAGCCGTTGATCGCAACCACCAGCAGGGTCAGGTCGACCAGCTGGGATTCCTGGAACAGTTCACTGGCCTGGGCGTAAAGCGTGTCCGACACCGCCTCGTGCGGGGCCAGCACGGTCAGTTCCTCGGCCCATGC
>SEHC01000316.1 GCA_004173415.1 Lysobacteraceae bacterium | reverse complement strand
TCGGCCCGGTCACGGCCAGGAACCGCTTCTTCCAGGTTCCCCACTGCAACGGCATGGGCCACGCCATGCCGCTGGCCCATGCGGCGATGCGCGAGGTCAAGGCCGAAGGCGGCTGGGCGGTGGTGTCGACCGAGGAATGCGAGATCCACCCCAGCAGCGACCTGACCCCGTACGTGGAAGCGCGGCTGTGGGACGACCGCGACATCCCCGCGCTGGCCCTGATGTGCGACAAGGTCCATGCCCACGGCGCGCTGGCCGCACTGGAGCTGTCGCACAACGGGCCGACCGCCTCCAACCTGTATTCGCGCGAAGTGCTGCTGGCGCCTTCGCACCAGCCTTCCAAGTACGGTTATCCGTCTCAGGCCCGGGCCATGGACCTGCACGACATCCGCGAATACCGGCGCTGGCACCGCGAGGCCGCGATCCGCGGCAAGCGCGCGGGCATGGACATCGTCTACGTCTACGCCGGCCACGACCTGTCGCTGGCCATGCACTTCCTGCAGCGCCGCCGCAACCAGCGCAGCGACGAATACGGCGGCTCGCTGGAGAACCGCGTGCGCCTGCTGCGCGAAGTGCTGCAGGACACGAAGGACGCGGTGGGCGACACCTGCGCGGTGGCGCTGCGCTTCGCCACCGAGGAACTGCTGGGCCCGGGCGGGGTGGAATTGAACGAAGCCCGGGACATCGTCGGCATGCTCGCCGAACTGCCCGACCTGTGGGACGTCAACGTCGCCGCCTGGTACAACGACTCGCTGCCCTCGCGCTTCGCCGCCGAAGGCGCGCAGGAGCCGTTCATCGATTTCGTCAAGAAGACCACAACGAAGCCCGTGGTCGGCGTGGGTCGCTTCACTTCGCCCGACACCATGGTCTCGCAGCTGAAGCGCGGGGTGCTGGACATGATCGGCGCGGCGCGTCCCTCCATCGCCGATCCTTTCCTGCCGAAGAAGATCGAGGAGGGCCGGCTCGACGACATCCGCGAGTGCATCGGCTGCAACATCTGCGTCTCCGGCGACATGACCATTTCGCCGATCCGTTGCACCCAGAACCCGACCATGGGCGAGGAATGGCGCAAGGACTGGCATCCGGAACGGATCGCGCCGCGCAGTTCGCAATCGCGCGTGCTGGTGGTCGGCGCGGGCCCGGCCGGGCTGGAAGCGGCGCGCGCGCTCGGCCAGCGCGGCTACGAAGTGAATATCGCCGAGGGCCGCAAGGAACTCGGGGGCCGGGTGACCCGCGAATCGCGCCTGCCCGGCGTGGCCGAATGGGCCCGGGTGCGCGACTGGCGGGTCGGCCAGATCGGCAAGCTGTCCAACGTCGGCGTCTACCTCGATTCGCAACTGACCGCGCAGGACGTGCTCGACTTCGGCGCCGAACACGTCGCCCTGGCCACCGGCTGCCACTGGCGGCGCGACGGCTACGGCCGCAGCAACGGCCTGGGCATCGCCGGCTTCGCCGGCAACGAGCGCGTGTTCACTCCCGACGATATCCTCGAGGGCCGCCTTCCGCAGGGCAGGATCGCGATCTTCGACGACGACTACTTCTACCTCGGCAGCGTGGTCGCCGAAGCGCTGCGCAAGCAGGGCTGCGAGGTGGTCTATGTCACCGCCGACGACACCATCGCCTCCTGGAGCGTGCACACCCTGGACTACCGGCACATCCGCAAACGGATGGCGGAACTGGACGTAGAGCAGGTCGTCTCCCACAACATCGGCGGCTTCGACGACGCCGGCCTGCACCTGGAGGACGTCTGGAGCGGCAAGCCGCGCACCCTGGCCTGCGACGCGGTGGTGGCGATCACCGCGCGGGTCCCCGAGGACACGCTGTACCAGCAGCTGCGCCTGCGCGAAGCCGAGTGGGCCGAGGCCGGGCTGCGCACGGTGCGCTGCATCGGCGATGCGCTCGCCCCCGGCCTGATCGTGCACGCGGTCTACGAAGGCCACCGTTACGCGCGCGAGCTCGACGTCGAGCCCAGCGGCGAGGTGGCCTTCAAGCGCCATTTCCATGGCGACTCGCCGGTGCCCGGCTAACGTCGTGACCCGCGGGGGCCCGGGCAAGCTGATCCACGGGCCTGGGGCGCTTCACGCCCGTTGAACGCCCAACCGACCATACCCGTACCGGGCGCGTTGCTGCGCGCATCCGCACGGAGCAGTCGACGAATGACGCGGGTCCCTTCCCCTTGCAATCCCCGGCACGGGCGCGATTGAATGCGCCGCTTCGTGCAGTCCTTCGCCTCGGCCGACGGTTTTCCCGCGGACCTTCCGCCGGCGCCGGCCGATTCGCTGGTCGAGGCCGACGACCGCTACAACATCGGCATCCGCCGCAGCGCAAGCGTGATCCTGTGCAGCGACGAGGGCATCCAGGTCGAACAGATGCAGTGGGGCCTGGTGCCGCGCTGGTCGAAGACGCCGGAGACGCCGTACACGACGGTGACCGCGCGCCTGGATCGCGCCGCCCGCAGTCGCCTGTTCAAGGATGCGTGGGAGCACCGCCACTGCGTGGTACCGCTCAACGGCTATTACAAATGGGATCGCAGCGCCAAGCCTGCGATCCCGTATTTCATCCAGGCCGGCGACGGCGGCGTGCTGCTGGTGGCGGGACTGTGGGAGCGCTGGGACAAGGGCGAACCGGGCTTGAGCAGCTTCACCGTGCTGACCCACGCCAACCCGGCGATTCCCGCGCCGCTGGTCGCCGACGGCCCGGTGTTCCTGGCCGCCGACCGCTGGCGCAAGTGGCTGGACGCCGATGCCTGGTTTCCCCGCCGTTACCTGCTGAACATGCCGCAGCCGCGGCTGGAGGCCTATCCGGTGTCGCGCGCGATCCGCGATCCGGAACGCGACGACTACACCCTGCTGGAGCGCGTCGATGCGAGTTCCGCAGCGGAGGATGCGTGGGGCAATGACGAAGAGGACGACGAGGACGAATGAACCACCCGGCGCCTGCCCCGTGCAGCGCAGACGACCGACGGCGCACGTCACCCACGTCGTCTCGCGATCGCCCGGCCCTCGCCCTGACCACTGCTTAACGGCCCGGCGCGCACCTTGGCCTCTCCGCCGCCTGGCGGCAGGCAAGGACACCGCACATGAGCACCTATCAAGTCGGCTACCTGATCGGCAGCCTGTCCA
>SEHC01000016.1 GCA_004173415.1 Lysobacteraceae bacterium | reverse complement strand
GGCCAGGGCCAGCAGCAGGGCGGAGGTCAGGCGGGTGGCGGGGGTCTTCATAGGGGTTCCGTCCTGGGTGCCGCGCTGGCGAGTCAGGGCGTTTCGCTGACCGCCGCCGGCCGCGACATCCAGGCCAGGACCCGCTGCCTGGCCGACACCCTGGGCCAGCGCTCTGGCATGCAGCTGGAGGAACTCAAGGCGCTGAACCAGCAGGTCCAGCGCCTGCGCGATGCGCTGTCCGACTTCCGCGCGGAACCCGGCTGAGGCTAGCGGCAAACCCTGGCCCCGTACCGGCAGCAGGCGGCAGGCCGGCGCCACGGCTTGATCCAGGTCAAAACCCCGTCCGCAGCGGTCGCGATACTGCAGGCTGGGCCGGAGCGAGGGCGATGCCATGGCGGTCAAGGATCTTGTCGTTTTCCTCGAACCCGGCGCGTACGCCAGCGCGCGGCTGGACTACGCCGCCACCCTGGCCAGGCAGTGGCAGGCGCACCTGATCGCCACCTTCGTGACCCAGCCGCTGGCCCTGGTCCCGCATGCGGGGTTTGCGGTGGGCGGCGGGCTGGCCGACATGCTGGCCGAATACCGGGTGCGCACCGGGGCCGAACTGGCCCGGGCGCGTGCCGGATTCGAGCAGCTGACCGCGCGCCGCAGCTTCACCGCCGAGTGGCGCGAGTCGGACAACGAAACCGACGAGATCCTGATGCTGCACGCCCGCCATGCCAGCCTGGCCGTGCTCGGTCCACCGGCCGCGCAGCACGACCGCACCACCATGCTCGGCCTGTCGGAGCGGATGATCTTCGCCTGCGGACGGCCGTGCCTGCTGCTGCCCGGCGACTGGCCTGCCGAACGCAGCCCCGGCCGCATCGTGGTCGGCTGGAACGGCGGGCGCGAGGCCACCCGCGCGATTGCCGATGCACTGCCGTTGCTGGTGGCCGCCACCGCGGTACACCTGGTCGTGGTCCCGGACGCCCGCACCCGGGCGCTGTACGGCGCCGAGCCGGGGGCCGACATGGCCGCGCACCTGGCCCGGCATGGGGTGCCGGTGGTGCTGGAGCAATGCCCGGGCGAGGACGCCGGCGCGGTGCTGCTGGAGCGCTGCGCGGCGATCGATGCCGACCTGCTGGTGATCGGCGCGATCGGCCGTTCGCGGATCAGCGAGTTCGTGCTGGGCGGCGCCACCCGCACGCTGCTGGCCCGCGCGCGGCTGCCGCTGCTGCTCTCGCACTGAATGGAAACGCTGGTCCACTCATTGCCGTCGCTGCTCTGGTTCATGGCCCCGGCCTACCTGGGCAACATGGCGCCGCCGTTCCTGCGCTACTGGAAAGGCTGGAACCCGCCGATCCACGCCCCGACCCTGGGCGCGCACAAGACCGTGCTGGGCTACGCCGCCGGGGTGCTGGTCGCGCTGCTGGCCACCGCCGTGCAGGCGCGCATCCACGCCCGGCACCTGGACGGCATGCACCTGGACGGCCTGCTCGCCGACGGCACCTTGGGCGGCATCTCCGCACTGGTCGACTACCGCCACTGGTTCTGGCTGGGCCTGGCCTTCGGCGTGGGCGCGATGAGCGGCGACTGCCTGAAGAGCTACTTCAAGCGCCGCCGCGGGGTGCCGCCGGGCGCACGCTGGATCCCCTTCGACCAGCTGGACTTCGTGATCGGCGCGCTGGTCCTGGTCGCGCCGTTTTCCCTGCTGGGCTGGCCCGATGTGCTGGTCATCCTGCAGGTCTCGCTGCTCGGCGACCTGGCGGTCAACCGCATCGCCTATGCGCTGGGGATCAAGACCAGTCGCTGGTGAGGCGGGCGGGATTGATCCGGATCAATCCCGGTCCGGCACGGCGGTCTAAGCTGGCCGCGGACGCCTGAACCTGGAACCGGGATGGACCGAATCCGAGCCTGCCTGCGGCTGCACTTCGACCGGACCCGGTTGCGCCGGCGCCACTGCCTGCGCCGCGCGGCGGGCAGCGGACGGCGGCAATGAACAGCCCCGGCGCGGCGCCCGATCGCGGCAGTCCGCCGGCCGCGGCCGGCCTGTCCAGCACCGAAGCGGCACGCCGCCTGCTGCGCGATGGCCCCAACCTGCTGCCGCAAGCAGACCGCGGCAACTGGCTGCGCCTGCTCTGGAGCGTGCTGCGCGAGCCGATGCTGCTGTTGCTGCTGGGCGCGGCCGGCCTGTACCTGGTGCTCGGCGATCCGCAGGAAGCCGCACTGCTGGGCGCATCGGTCAGCCTGGTGATCGCCCTGACCGTCTACCAGGAGCGCAAGTCGGAACGGGCCCTGCAGGCCTTGCGCGACCTCAGCAGCCCGCGCGCAAGCGTGCTCCGCGACGGCCGCGCGCGAACGGTGGCGGCGCCGGAGCTGGTGGTGGGCGATGTGATCGTGGTGGCCGAGGGCGACCGGGTGCCGGCCGATGCGCGCCTGCTAGAAGCCACCGACCTGATGCTGGACGAATCCATGCTCACCGGCGAATCGGTGCCGGTGCAGCGTGCGCCTGCCGCCGCTGCCGGACCCGGCGCCGGACCAGGCAGCCAACCAGTCGCCGGAGCAGAGGACCCAGGCGCCGGACTGATCCACGCCAGCACCCTGGTGGTCGGCGGCCATGGCTCGGCCGAAGTCATCGCCATCGGCGCGGCGACGGCGGTCGGCCGGATCGGCCAGGCCTTGCGCACCCTGCGCACCCCGCCCACGCCGATGCAGCTGGAAATCCGCCGCGCGGTGGCCCTGTTCGCCGCCCTCGGCCTGGGCTCGGCGGTGCTGATGACCTTGCTGTACGTCGCCGTGCATGGCGGCTGGCTGCAGGGCCTGCTGGCCGGGGTGACCCTGGCGATGGCCAACATCCCCGAGGAATTCCCGGTGGTGCTGAGCGTGTTCCTGGCCCTGGGCGCCTGGCGCATGGCCAGGCACAAGGCCCTGGTCCGCCGCGCCCCGGCGATCGAAGCGCTGGGTTCGGTCACCGTGCTGTGCACCGACAAGACCGGCACGCTGACCGAGAACCGCATGTCGGTGGCCGAACTGGTCGCGGACCAGGAGCAGGCCGCCCCGGGGCAGACGCTTTCCCCGGCCCTGCGCGAGTTGCTTGCCTGTGCCGCCCTGGCCAGTCCGGACCAGCCCTTCGATCCGATGGAACGGGCCATCCACGACGCGGCCTCGAAGCTGGCCGAGCCACTGTCGCGGGCCGGCTGGCAGCGCCTGCGCGAGTACCCGCTCAGCCGCGAACTGCTGGCCGTGACCCATGTCTGGAGCAGCCCCGGGGCGGCGGCGCCGCAGGCCCTGTGCAAGGGCGCGCCGGAGACGGTCGCCGACCTGTGCGGGCTGGACCCGGGGCGGCGCGCGGCGGTGCTGGCCCAGGTCGACGAAATGGCCCGGCGCGGCCTGCGGGTGCTTGGCACGGCGGCGGCGGTCTGCCGCGAGGGTGCGGACCGGCTTCCCTCCAGCGCGCGCGGCTTCGATTTCGAATGGCGCGGCTTGCTCGGCTTCGCCGATCCGCTGCGCGCGGGGGTCCGCGAAGCAGTGGCCGAGGCCCGCGCCGCCGGCGTGCGGGTGGTGATGCTGACCGGCGATCACCTGCAGACCGCCCGCGCCATCGCCACCCAGGCCGGCCTGGCCAACGCCGCGGAAGTGGTGCTGGGCAGCGAACTGGCCGTGGAGGGCGAGGCCCTGCTGCGCCGCGCCCGCGACACCGATGTCTTCGCCCGGGTCCAGCCCGAGCACAAGCTGCGCCTGGTCGAGGCCCTGAAGCGCGACGGCCAGGTCGTGGCCATGACCGGCGACGGGATCAACGATGCGCCGGCGCTGACCGCCGCCCACGTCGGCGTGGCGATGGGCGAACGTGGCACCGATGTCGCCCGCGAAGCGGCCTCGATCGTGCTGCTGGACGACAACTTCGTCACCGTGGTCCGCGCCATCCAGCATGGCCGGGTGATCTACGACAACATCGTCCGCGCCATCCGCTACATCCTGGCGGTGCACGTGCCGATCACCGGCCTGGCCCTGCTGCCGCTGCTGTTCGGTGGCCCGCTGATGCTGCTGCCGCTGCACGTGGTGTTCCTGGAGCTGATCATCGACCCGGCCTCGACCCTGGTGTTCGAACGCGAACCCGCCGCCGACGACGTCATGCGCCGGCCGCCGCGTTCGCCCGGGCAGCGGCTGCTGGATGCACGGACCCTGTTCGGCAGCCTCGGCCAGGGCCTGGTGGTGTTCGCGGCCGTGGCCGCCAGCTATGGCCTGGGACGCGCCAGCGGCATCGCCGCCACCCAGCTGGCGGCGCTCTCGTTCACCGCGCTGGTGGTCGGCAACCTGGGCCTGATCGTGGTCAATCGCGCCGGCGCCGCGCACCGGCGCTGGTGGCGGCAATCCAACCCCGCGTTCTGGATCGTGACCCTGTCGGCGCTGGGCCTGCTGTTGCTCATCACCCGCTTCGAGCGACCCGGGCTTCCGTTCCGTTTCGCGCCGCCGCCGCTGGACCTGTCGCTGGCGGCGGTGTTGCTGCCGTTGCTGGGCCTGGTCCTGATCGAAGGCTGGCGCGGCCTGCGCCTGCGCCGGGCGCGGGGCGCGGCGGCGATCCCGAAGGCCCGTTGGCCGTGATCTCCCGGTAGCTTGTTCCTCCGGGGCGTTCCCGCAATCCTGTCGGTGCGGCCCAAACAGCCCAGCATCGACCCCGCTCAGCCTGGGCCAAGCTGCGCGGCCACCGCTTCGGCGATCGGTGCGGCCAGGCTGATCGCATTGCTGGGGTGGGCGATGCTGTCGGTGCTGACGATCCGTCCGGCGCCGGCGCGCTGCAATTCCTGCCACGCCCCGCCGGCAAACAGCGGGTGGATGACCACGCACACCGCCGCTGGCAGCTGCAGTGGCTGCAGGTGCGCGAGCGTGGCCAGCAGGGTGCGCCCGGTGGACGCGATGTCGTCGACCAGCACCGGGGTGTGGCCGCGCAGGAGGCCGGGATCGGGAAGGCTGACCTCGACTTCGCGATCACCATGGCGCTGCTTGCGCAGGACCTGGTGGGACACGCCGGCCAGCCGCGCCACTTCGGCGACCCACTGCTCGCTCTCGCTGTCGGGCCCGATCAGCATCGGCCGGTCGACCTCGTCGCGGATCCACTGGGCCAGCAGCGGCGCCGCGGCCACCGCGGTGGCCGGCATCCGCAGCACCTGGCCCAGCGTGGCGATGCGATGCAGGTGCGGGTCCACGGTCACCAGCCAGTCCAGGCCCTGGTCCAGGAACCTGGCGAAAGACCGCGCACTGATGCTTTCGCCGCGATGGAAGCGGGCGTCCTGGCGCAGGTAGCCCAGGTACGGCGCCACCAGGCCGACCCGGCGCGCGCCGAACTCGCGCGCAGTGTCGGCGGCCAAGCGCAGGGGCAAGGCCTTGCGGTCGGCGTCGTTGAGGCTGCTGAACAACACCACCTCGTCGCCGGCCAGGTCCTCGTCGATGGCGACCAGTGATTCGCCATCGGGGAAGTGCCGCCAGTCCAGCCGGCCCCGGCGGGCGCCCAGCCGCGCGGCCACCGCCGTGGCCAGGGCCAGGTCGTCGGGGAACGACAGCATCACCGTGCTCATGGCTGCCTCGTGCTCATGGCTGCACCGGCCCCAGGCCCAGGATGCCGGGATGCGCCTGGGCGTAGTCCCAGGCATAGGCCAGCTCGCCGCGGGTATGCGCATGCACTTCGAACAGCGGCTGGCCGCGTTCGACGCGATCGCCCTCGCGCAGCCGGCAGACCACGCCGGCGGTGGCATCGTGCGGCGCGCCGGCCAGCTTGGCCACGCGGGCGATCTGGCGGTTGTTGAAGCAGCGGACGACCCCGCTGGCGGGCGCCAGCAGGGGTTTGACGAAGCGGGCGCTTTGCGGCTCGCGGAAACCTCCCTGGGCCGCGCAGATCGCCAGGAACTTGCCCAGCGCAGCGCCCGAGGCCAGCACCGCCGCCGCCTGCGCCCGGCCGCTGCCGTGGGCGATGCCCGGCAGCAGTTCCAGCACCGCCCCGGCGATGTCCAGCGCGCGCGCGCGCAAGTCGCCGGGCGCCTCGGGGGCATTGCGCAGCACCGCCAGCACATCGCGCGCTTCCAGCGCCGGGCCGATGCCCCAGCCGACCGGCTGGCGCCCGTCGGAAAGATGGATGCCGACCCGCAGCCCCACCGCCTCGCCGACGAAGGCCAGCCGCCGCGCGATCGCATCGGCCGCCGCCGGGGTGCGGATCTTCGCCGTTGCCCCCACTGGAATATCGATCAGCACGTGGGTCGAACCGGCCGCGGCCTTCTTCGACAGGATGCTGGCCACCATCTGCCCGTCGCTGTCGAAGTCCAGCGGCCGCTCGATCTGGATCAGCACGTCGTCGGCCGGACTCAGGCGCATGCCGCCGCCCCAGGCCAGGCAGCCGCCTTCGCGCTCGACCACTTGCCGCAGCACGTCCAGGTCCAGATCGACCTGGGTCATGGTCGCCATGACGTCGGCGGTCCCGGCCGGCGAGGTGATCGCGCGCGAGGAGGTCTTGGGGATGCGGTGGCCAAGCGCGGCGATGATCGAGACCACGATCGGCGTGGTCCGGTTGCCCGGCAGCCCGCCGACGCAATGCTTGTCCAGCACCGGCCCCGGACCCCAGTCCAGGCGCTCGCCGACCGCGATCATGGCCCGGGTCAGCGCCACCGACTCGTCCAGGTCCAGCCGGTCGCCGCCGCAGATGGCGATGAACGCGGCCAGCTCGATGTCGGACAGGCGCGCGGCCAGGGCATCGCGCAGCACCGCGGAAAAATCGGCTTGGTCCAGGCGCGCACCGAACACCTTGGCCCGGACCACGCCGCTGGACTCGGGCGGCTCGGCATGGGCGAAACCGGCCAGCGCGCCGGGGGCCGGGGCCAGCGCCTGCCACGCGGTGTCGGAGAGCGCGGCTTCGTCCTCGCCCAGCCAGTCGCCGGTGACCACGTTGAGGATGGCGATGATCTCCCGCTCGCCGCACTTCACCCGGATCCGGGTCAGCGCGGCAAACCCCTCCGCGCGGCACACCAGGCAATCCTGGTGCAGGTAAAGCACGGGCTGCCGGTAGGTGTCGATGCCGGCGCGGCGCACCGGCAACCGGATCCCGGCTTCCCTGGCGATGGGGTTCGAACCGTCGCTGCGGTCGGACACTTGCATTCGGCGCATCCAGGCGGGGTCGGGGATCAATCTAGCGCGAGCGACCGGGGTCATGCTTGATCTGGCTCAACCGGGACCTGGGCCGAGCCCCCGGGTGGTCGGCCGGGACTACCCCACGCAGGGAAATCGGGATCAATCGGGCTTTTTCCGGCCGGGTTTGATCTGGATCAACCAGGCTTGCCTTGCCGGGGTCAATATTCGATCCCATGAGCACAGCCAAGCCAGCCAAGGCCGACCGGTTCCGGGTCCAGTTCCTCGGCGCCAACGCGACCGTCACCGGTTCCCGCTACCTGGTCGAAGCCGGCGCGCACCGGCTGCTGGTCGACTGCGGACTGTTCCAGGGCTACAAGCCGTTGCGGCTGAGGAACTGGGCGCCGTTCCCGGTCGATCCTGCGTCGATCGACGCGGTGATCCTGACCCATGCCCACCTGGACCACAGCGGCTACCTGCCACGCCTGGTGCGCTCCGGTTTCCGCGGCCCGGCCTGGTGCACCCAGGCCACCGCCAGCCTGTGCGGGATCCTGCTGCCGGATTCGGGACGCCTGCTGGAAGAGGAAGCCGGTTACGCCAACCGCGCCGGCAGCACCAAACACCACCCGGCCGAACCGCTGTACAGCGAGGACGACGCCAAGCGCAGCTTGCGGCACTTGCGGGGAATGGCGTTCGGCCAAGTGTTCGAGCCGGTGCCCGGCGTGCACGCCAGCCTGCATCTGCAGGGCCATATCCTCGGCGCTGCGGCGGTGCGGCTGGAGTACCAGGGCAGGAGCATCACCTTCAGCGGCGACCTGGGACGGCCGCACGATCCGGTCATGCTGCCTGCTTCAGCGCCGGGCGATTCGGACTGGATCGTCACCGAATCCACCTACGGCGACCGCACCCATCCGCAGGAAGCGCTCAAGGATGAGCTGGGGGAAGTGCTGCGCCGGGTGGCCGCGCGTGGCGGGGTGGTGGTCATCCCGGCGTTTGCCGTGGGCCGCGCGCAACTGCTGCTGCGGATCATCGCCCAGCTGCAGGGCGCGGGCGAGGCACCGGCCGTGCCGGTGTACTTGAACAGCCCCATGGCCACCGGCGTCAACGACCTGTATCGCAAATACCCCGACCTCCATCGCATCGACGCCGCCGGCCTGGACGAGCTGGAGCGGATGACCCGGATCGTCACCACCCAGGAGGATTCCGTCGCCCTCAACCGGCGCAAGGGGCCGATGGTGATCGTCTCGGCCAGCGGCATGGTCACCGGCGGACGGGTCCTGCACCACCTCATCGCCTTCGCCCCGGATCCGCGCAACGCCATCGTCCTGTGCGGATTCCAGGCGGGCGGCACCCGCGGCGCCAGCATCGCCGCAGGCGCGCCGACGGTGCGGATCTACGGCCAGGACGTGCTGGTCCGCGCCGAGGTGGTGCAGCTGTCCGCAGCGTCGGCCCATGCCGATGCGGGCGAGATCGTGGACTGGCTGCGGTCGGCGCCACGGCCGCCGCGCCGGGTATTCGTGACCCACGGCGAACCCGATGCCGCCGATGCCCTGCGCCTGCGCATCCAGCGCGAACTCGGCTGGAGCGCGCACGTGCCCGAGTACCTGGAATACGCCGAACTGCGCTGAGCGCCGCTCGACCCAGCCCTACCCGGACGGCCGGCTACCCGGACGGCCGGCTACCGGGCCCGCCTGCTTGGGTGGCGGGCCGGGCGTCGGGGTCCGGCACGGAGCCGAGGAAATCAGCGCGGTGCGGCGAATCTGATCCAGGTCAATACGCGGCCCGGCCAAGCGGCCAAGCTGCGCAGGACAACCGGAGGACGCACCGATGACCGACACACCGTCCCATGCCGCCTACCTGGGCCCCGACTATCCGCACTGGAACACGACGCTGGCCGATGCCTCCGAGGTCCTGATCCGGCCCATCGGCCCACAGGATGCCGCGGCGGAAAAGGCATTCATCGAATCGCTTTCCGCCGAAAGCAGGCGCAACCGCTTTCTCGGCCAGGTCGCCCATCCCAGCGACGCGCTGGTCCATCAGTTGACCGACATCGACTACGTCAATGACGTGGCTTTGGTGGCCGTCACACCGGAAGGCACCATCGTCGGGGTAAGCCGCTACGCGGTCGACTCTTCGCGCCGGGCCTGCGAGTTCGCGGTGGTGGTGGCCGACGCCTGGCAGGGCAAGGGCCTGGGCACGGCGTTGATGAATTGCCTCAAGACCCTGGCCACCGAGCGCGGCATGCAGACGATGACCTCGGTCGACCTGGCGGAGAACTGGGAAATGCGCGACCTCGCCGCCGCGCTGGGGTTCCACTCCAGCCCCGACCCCGCCGATCCACGCCAGGTAATCCACACCATTTCGCTAGTGTGAGGGGCAGCGCAAACCGCCGCCTCCATCTTCCGTCCTGGCCCAACCTGAGGAGCCGTTCGTATGCGGACGACGGCTTGGAGGTGGAGGACACCCGGCCGTGCAGCCACCGCCTTGTAGTGGCTAAAGCTGTCAGCTGCATCAGGCGGTGACTCGGCCTGGTGGGCCCACCAGGACTCGAACCTGGAACCAAAGGATTATGAGTCCTCTGCTCTAACCATTGAGCTATGGGCCCGGGAGGCATGCGGTCGGGCGGTTGGTGCCGGGGGCGGCCGGCCTGCTGCGGTGGCGGCCCGGCCGGGCAGCGCGTGGTGCGTTGAAGCGGGGCGAGTATATCCGCCGCCGCCGCCAGCGTCTTGCGGCCGGGGCGGCGTGGCACGCGTGCGGCTCACGGCCTCGTGGACGCGGTTCTTACACGCACCGGGCGTGGAGATCGCACCGCGACGCTCAACGAGCCTCGTGCGGTTGCGGTTGCGGTTGCGGTTGCGACTGCGCCAGCAGCGCGGCCAGGGCGTCGGCCGGCATCGGCCGGTGGAAGACGTAGCCCTGGATGACGTGGCAGCCCCAGGCGGCCAGCATCTCCACGTCCTCCATGCGCTCCACGCCCTCGGCCACCACTTTCTTGCCCAGCGCGCGGGCCAGGGCGATGATCGAGATCACCACGGCATGGTTGTCCCGGTCGTCGAGCAGCCGCGAGAACGCGCGGTCGATCTTGATGGTGTCGGTGGGCAGGCTGGTCAGGTAGGCGAGCGAGGAATAGCCCGTACCGAAGTCGTCGATCGCCACCGTTGCGCCGGCATCGCGCAGCCGCTGCAGCTGCTCGCTGGCATAGGCGCTGTCCTTGACCAGGACCGATTCGGTTATCTCCACCTCCATCTGCGACCACTGCAGACCATGGGCGCCGATGGCCGTGGCCAAGGTGTCGAACAGCTCGCCGCCGCGCAGCTGGTGCGAAGACACGTTGATGGCCAGCAGCGGCAGCGGCAGGCCGTCCCGCTTCCATTGCGCCAGCTGCGCGCACGCCTGCTGGATCACGAAGCGGCCGACGTCGGCGATCAAACCGCATTCCTCGGCCAGGGAAATGAAATCGTCCGGCATCACCCGGCCCAGGGCCGGATGCTGCCAGCGGACCAGGACCTCGGCGCCGACGATGGCGCCACTGCGGCTGTCGATGCGCGGCTGGTACTCCACCGCCAACTGGTCCTCGCGCAGCGCGACCCGCAGGTCGGCTTCCATCTGCACCCGCCGAATGGCGGACTGGTTCATTTCCGCCTCGAAGGCCAGGGTGTGGCCGCCGCCGGAGCGCTTGGCCCGGTACATCGCCAGGTCGGCGTGGTGCATCAGGCTCTCGGCGTCGGCGCCGTCGTCAGGATACAGCGCCACGCCGCCGCTGAAGTCCATGATCAGCGCGTCGGCGGGCAGGGTCACCGGCGCCTGCAGGTGCTGGCGGATGGCGCGATCGATGGCGAACACCGCGCTGGCGGTGCCCGCATTGGGGATGACCACCAGGAACTCGTCCCCGCCCAGGCGCGCGACCAGCGGGCCGGCGCCGACCGCAGCGCGAATCCTGCGCGAGACCTCGACCAGCACCGAATCGCCCAGGCCATGGCCCAGGCCGTCGTTGATCGCCTTGAAGCGGTCCAGGTCGATGAACAGCACGGCGAACCGCTGGCTGCTGGCGTCGGCCTGGCGGATGAGCCCGGGCAATGCTTCCAGCACGGCCAGGCGGTTGGGCAGGTTGGTCAGCAGGTCATGCCGCGCCTGGTGGACCAGCTTGCGTTCGTGCGCTTCGGCGGTCAGCGCGACGGCGACCCGCTCGACCAGCTCCAGCATCGGCCCGGCTTCGGCCGGCGGCGTTCCGGCTTCCGTGGCCGCCAGGTTGCCCACGGCCAGCCGCACCAGCGGCCCGTCGGCCGGGCCCAGGGTCAGGTACGAGGCCGAAGCCAGCCCCAGGCCGTGAAACGAAGGCCCCAGCGCGGCGGTCGTCTGCCAGTCGCGCGCCGGTGACTGCAACGAGCGCCCGCCGTCATCGAGCGGATCGGGACCCGGCTGGAACGCGGCCGCGCCGGTCGCGTCGGCTGCCAGCAGGTAATGGCGCCGGGCCTGGTAACCATCGAAGGCGTTCAACGACAGGGCCAGCGGCCTGCCAGGGAGCAACTCGGCGATGCGCTGCAGGACCGTTTCCACCACGCGCGACAGCGGCTCGCGGGTCAGGATGAGTTGGTCGATGCCCTGCAGAGTGCGCAGCGTGCGCAACTGGCTGTCGATGCGGCCTTCCATTTCGCCGAAGGCGCTGGCCAGGGTGGTGAACTCGTCGTCCGAGGCCGTGGCGGGGTCCGCGCGACCGCCCCCGACGGCCTTGATCCGGGCCACCAGCGATTCGAGCGGCACCAGGATGCGGCGGATCTCGGTGGAGCTGAGCAGCAGGGCGAGCAGGAACAGGCCCAGCGCGACTGGGACGATCAGGCCCGCGTAATCGCCGAAATCGGCCTGCTGGCCGCGCGTGGCGCGGAAGGTCCACGACTCCACGCCGTAGCGGGGCCTGAGGAAAAGCTCCCAGTCGTCATGGACCTGCGCCGCCGCCGGTGCATTGGGCGCCTCGCCCAGGCAGGCTAGGCGGACCGGGCCGGCATCGACGCAGACCCTGCCGTCGGACACTGCGGCATCGGCGTCGCCCCACAGGTAGCGGGGGTCGAGCACCCCGACCAGCATCGTGTCGCCGGCCGCGGCACGCGTGGCCAGGGCGACCGCCGGGCGGCCCGCCGGGCCGGGCACCAGCAGCAAGCGGGCGAAGCCCAGCTCGTCGGAGCCGGCCAGCGGTTCGATCGAGGCGGGTGCCACCGCCGAGACCGAGGAGAACAGGGGAAGCGTCGCGGCCGCGCGCCCCGGGGCCGGCCCGGCGGCATTGCCCAGCACCAGCCGCGCCATCTCCAGGCGGTCATAGACCGACAGGGCGAAGTGCTTGTTCTCGGCGCGCAGGGCCGCCGCATCGGTGCGCTCGGAAAGGGCGGCGGCATTGCGGTAGGTCAGCCAGAACACCAGCAGGGCCGGGACCGCGACCGCCAGCCCGAACATCAGGAAGATGCGCCGCCCGATGCGGCTGGCCAGGAACGCGCCCTGCAGCTTCATGCGCGCACGGGGCCCATCTCAAAATTCCCCGGCCAGGCCCACGTAGCCTCCGTTGCGCGCACGGATGATGTCGTCGAGGCTGTCCTTCTGGCTGACCTGCGGCTTGAACACGCCGTTCTTGCCGGTACTGAACAGGTCGAAGTCGGTGTTGAGCGGATTCAGGGCATGGTCCTTGCGGGCCTTGCCCTTGCCCTTGATGCCTTCCAGCCGGGTGTAGACGTAGGGCCTGCCCCAGGGGTCGAGGCGGGGCGAAGGCAGGGCGTCGGGGTACTGGAAGGTGGTGGACCGGATCCGCTCGATCTCGACGGCCAGGTCACCGACTTCGACGATGGCCTGGGTCACCCGGGAGCGCTCGACGACGCGCGCGTACACGGTGGCGGCCAGCAGGGCGAGCACCGCGATGATGGCCAGTACGAACAACAGCTCCAGCAAGGTCAGCCCGGAGCGCCCGCTTGCCTGCCTTGCCTGTCTCTGCCGTCCGCTAAGACCCACGCATGTCCCGCTGATTGGTGCCCACTGACCCGGGGTGGACGATACGGGGTCGTTTCACGCCTTCACCTTGTCCAAGCGCAAGTTCAGCGCGCGTGAATGCGCGGGACGTCCAGCGGCCCGGCAACACGGAAAAGCCCCGCACGTGGCGGGGCTCTTCTTCTGCTGCAGCGGCCGGGCGGCTTACTCGATGTCGAGGAAGCTGCGCAGCTGCTCCGAACGCGAGGGGTGGCGCAGCTTGCGTAGGGCCTTGGCCTCTATCTGGCGGATGCGCTCGCGGGTGACGTCGAACTGCTTGCCGACTTCCTCGAGGGTGTGGTCGGTATTCATGTCGATGCCGAAGCGCATGCGCAGGACCTTGGCCTCGCGCGGGGTCAGGCCGGCGAGCACGTCGCGGACAGTTTCGGACAGGTTGATGTTGACCGTGTTCTCGATCGGGGACTCCACGTTGGTGTCCTCGATGAAGTCGCCGAGGTGCGAATCCTCGTCGTCGCCGATCGGGGTTTCCATCGAGATCGGCTCCTTGGCGATCTTCATCACCTTGCGGATCTTGTCCTCGGGCATGTCCATTTCCTTGGCCAGCTCCTCCGGCGTGGCCTCGCGGCCGTACTGCTGGAGCATCTGCCGGGAAATGCGGTTCAACTTGTTGATCGTCTCGATCATGTGCACCGGAATGCG
>SEHC01000315.1 GCA_004173415.1 Lysobacteraceae bacterium | reverse complement strand
CGAAGACGATCAGCGCCGCGTAGTAGATCCAGACCAACGCCAGCACGATCGTTCCCATCGAACCATAGGCCGAACCCGGATCGGCACGAGCCACGTACCAGGCAATCGCCGCACGCCCGAGCATGAACAGCAGCGCGGTCGCCGCGCCCCCGCCCAGCGCCCTGCGCCAACCGACCGGGCGGTCCGGCAGGTAGTGGTACATCAGCGCGAACGCCAGCGCATACACCAGCCAGGTGGCCACGGTGGCCATCAGCGGCAGCATCCATTCCGGCGATCGAGCCGGTATCGGGGCGCTGCTCGGCGTTGCTGACGATGGTGCGCGCCACCTGCTCGGCTTCGGCGCCCACCAGCGCGCCGATCTGTGCCATCAGCGCCTCCTGGGCATCGGGCAGGATGCCGCTGGTCAGCCACACCAGGATCAGCAGCAACGGCGCCAGCGAGAGCAGGGCATACAAGGCCAGCGCCGCCGACTGCGACAGCAGGTCGGCATCGATGAAGCGCCTCGCCAAGGCCACCGGCAGGCTGCCGCGCGCCACCCGGACCAGGGCCTCGATCGCCGGCCGCTTGCCGGACTTGCCGCTCTGCGCGCGCGAGGCCGTGGGCTGGGTGGGATCGAGTTTTTCTGCGACCTTGGCGACTGCTTTCCTGGCTTTGGCGGCGGGCGCGGCCTTGGCCGGCGCGGGCTTGCGCGCGGCGCGGGACAAAGAGGGCTTACCGGAAGCGGGACGCCTGGCCATCGGCTGGATCGACTGGAGAGAGCCACATAAATAGCGACTCCTGCGTGAAGTGGGGATCATCGCGACCGGGAAAACCGCCTTGCGCGGGACCACGCAACACGTGGCTACATCAATGCGCGTCCCATCCTCATGTCCTGCTAACGAACCAGCAGCGAAGGTGGGCGCATGTTGCAACGCAGCAACGCCTACGGACTCCCCATGTCACTCCTATCCAGACTCCAGGCCCGGCGGCCCGCCGCCCGCCCCCTGTCTTCTTACCCGCTCGAGCACACGGATCTTGGCGCCAGGATCAGCAGGACCATCAATGACGCACTGGCCTCCGCAGGCCTGCTGCGCGCACCGCTACGTGCGCCACCCGTCACCGCGCCGCCGATCCCCGCAGACCCTGCGCCCGCACTGGATCCCGAGGCGCTGGCGCCTGCCCCGCATCCGGGCACTTTCCTCGAGCATTCCTTCTCCCACCCGGCCGGCACGCGCAGCTACAAGCTGTACATCCCGGCCTCCTACGATCCCGGCTCGAAGGCGGCCTACCCGCTGGTGCTGATGCTGCACGGCTGCACCCAGTCGCCGGACGATTTCGCCGCCGGCACGCGCATGAATGCACTGGCCGACCAGCAGGGATTCCTGGTCGCCTACCCCGCCCAATCGCCCAATGCCAACGGCTCGCGGTGCTGGAACTGGTTCCGCCCCGGCGACCAGGGCCGTGCCGCAGGCGAGCCTGCGCTGCTGGCCGGCCTGACCCGCGAACTCATCGCGCGCCACGCGGTGGATCCGCAGCGCGTCTACGTGGCCGGGCTTTCGGCGGGCGCGGCGATGGCGGTGATCCTCGGCGCCACCCATCCGGAACTGTATGCCGCGGTCGGTGCGCACTCGGGCCTGCCGTATCGCGCCGCGCGCGACGTGCCCTCGGCATTCGCCGCGATGGGCGGCACCCATGCGTTGCGGGAAGTGGCCGAGGAAACCGATGCGCAGGCACGGCAGGCCAAGCGCCCGCCCGCCCCGGTCGTACCCTTGATCGTCTTCCACGGCGACGCCGACCACACCGTGGCCGCGGCCAATGGCGAGGCGCTGGTGAAACAGGCGACCGGTGCGGCCAGCGAGGTGTTGCCGACCACCCGGGAAAGAAGCAGGAGTGGCAACGGCCGCAGCTACACCCGGTCGGTCTACACCACCGCGCTGGGCGAGCCGCTGGTCGAATACTGGCAGCTGCACGGTGCCGGCCACGCCTGGTCGGGCGGAAGCAACCAGGGCAGCTACACCGATCCGACCGGCCCCGACGCATCGGCGGAAATGGTGCGCTTCTTCCTGCAGCTCAAGCGCCAGCAGCAACCCGCGGCCGGCGGATCCTCGCCCGCGTGACCGGAAGGCAGGCCGCGCCGGCCCGGTGCCGGCAGGCACCAGGCAACCTGGTCGTGGTGGAGCCCAACAAGCGCTCGGTGTACACGCCGGCCGGCGACGGCAGCTACCAGTTCCACAACGACAACACCGGCTCGGACTTCTACCTCCGCGTCCTGGACGACAACACGGTGGAAGCCGGGCGCGTGCCGCAGACCGGTTCGCCTACGATCCTCAAGCGCGTCGACGTGGGCGCGAAAATGGCCGCGCTGGAAGAGAACGACGAACTCACCGCGCTGGCCGAACGCTACGCCACGCAGGCCGAAACCGATCCGGCCAACGCCCAGGCCTGGTCGATGTGCGCGGCAGTCGCGTTCAATCGCGCGATGGGCGACGGCGCGCAATCGGCACAGTTCGCCCAGCAGACCGCGCAGGTCCTGCAATCGATCCTGGCCGGCGGCGGCAACCCCTGCCCGGATGCGATCCTGCCGCAGTACTGGTAGGCAACGCGCACGCCGGCTGCGGGTGCCGATGGCGCCTGCCCTGAACCGGGGCGCTGCCGCGCCGCGCGTGAGGTGGTGGGGGCCTGGACTTGCCGGCAATCCGGGCAAGCTGGACCGGCCTTCGAAGTGGTAGCTTGAGGGTACAAGGCTGCAATCGGCCCCACGGGGGGATGCCACGATGAAATCGATCTTGCTGGGCCCGGCCACGCTGCTGCTGTTCACCCTGACCGGGGTGGCGATGCTGCGATCGGACAACATGCGCGCGGCCCAGGCCCCCGGCGTTCGCACGGTCGCCGAACCGGTCGCGTCCGCGCTGGACGCGCGGCGCAGCGCGCAGGCAAGCGCACGGCCGCCCTTGCGTCTCGGCACGGCCGGGCCGGCAACCGCCCCGGCGCCGGGGTCGCAGGTAGATCCGTTCGCGCCGGTCTACATCGTGACCTCGGGCGACACCTATCGCGGCATCCGCGGACTGGTCCGCGCGCCGGTGTCGCGGCGCGACAGCACCGGCAAGCCGCTGGTGATTGCCGAAACCCGCGCCGATCGCCTCGGCGACATCGCCCGCTACGTGCATGAGGGCGAGCGGCGCTGCGGCGGCTACTTCGCCTTCCCCAGTCGCGCCCAGGCCGAAGCCTTCGTGCGCGAGGACCGCTCGGCCCAGGCAGTCACCGGGAAATTGCTCGCCAAGTACACGCTCGGCAACCAGGCCACCGTCAACCGCTGGTTGCCGCAGGTGCAGGAGCGGCGCATCTACGACACCATCAATCACCTCTCAAGCTATCGCAACCGCTACTACGCCAGCAATACCGGCAAGACCTCGGCCGAATGGATCCGCAACCACTGGCAATCGCTCGCCGCCGGCCGCAGCTACGTGACCACCGAACTGTTCACTGCCTGCGCGAACTGCGCCACGCAGCCTTCGGTGATCCTCACCATCCAGGGCCGGGACCTGCACAACGAAGTGGTGGTGCTGGGCGCGCACCTGGATTCGATCAACGCCAGCAACCGCAACGACCTCGACCAGCATGCGCCGGGCGCCGACGACGACGCATCGGGCATCGCCACGCTCACCGAAGTGCTGCGGATCGTCCTCGCCGAAGGCTGGCGGCCCCGGCGCACGGTGAAGTTCATGGGCTATGCGGCGGAGGAAGTCGGCCTGCGCGGCTCCAACGCCATCGCCCAGTCCTTCCGCAACAACGGCGTCGGCGTGGTCGGCGTGCTGCAGGTGGACATGACCAACTACAAGTCCGGCGCGGTACCGGACATGAAGCTGATCACCGACTACTCCAACGCGGACCTGAAGAACTTCTCCATCGCCCTGTTCGACACCTACCTGGCGCCGATGGGCCTCACCCGCGGCAGCGTCGCCTGCGGTTACGCGTGCTCCGACCACGCCTCGTGGACCAACGCGGGCTATCCGGCGGTGATGATGTTCGAGGCCGGCGGCCAGAACGGTGGCTACCCCTACATCCACACGACCAGAGACACGCTGGCGTCGATGGGCGAATCGGCGCAGAACAGCGTCAAGTTCGCCCAGTTCGCCCTGGCGTTCCTCGCCGAAACCGCAAGGTCATCGGACGGCAGGATCACCGGCGGTCCGGGGCGGGTTTCGAAAAGATAGCCTGGCGCACACGGGCCGGCTCGCCTTCCGCAGGCGTTGAGTTACAGGATGCTGCGCGCATTGAACGCGCAGCGACGGTCGCGCGGCAAGCTAAAGCGTGAAGCGCGGCTGCGCTGCGCCCATCCGTGCCAGCTCAAAGGTTGCTGGCTTCCGGGGGTACGCCGCGCGCCAGCGGCGCGGCCCCTTCGGAAGAGGCCACCGGGGCGATGGGCGGCATGTCGAGGCCGAACGAGGTCATCGACAGCGAGCCGTAGGCATAACCGTCGACCAGCACCTCGAGCGGCGTGCGGGCCTGCGCGCCCAGGCCCGCGATGTAGAGGAAGGGAAGGAAGTGCTCGGGGGTCGGCGCGGCCATGGCGAAATCCGCGTCCCCCACCAGCGAGGTCGCCCGGTCCGGCGACGACCCCGCGATCTCGATCGCCTTGCCGCTGAAGCGCCGTGCCCAGTCGAAGCCCGCATCCTCCGCGTGCCGGTCCATGGCGCGCAGGTTGTGGACCACGTTGCCGCTGCCCATGACCAGCACGCCGCGGTCGCGCAGCACGTCCAGCCGGGCTCCCAGCTCCAGGTGGTACTCGGCCGGCCTGGCCGCATTGATCGACAGCTGCACCACCGGGACGTCCGCCTGCGGGAACGCATGCACCAGCACCGACCAGGTGCCGTGGTCGAGACCCCAGCCCTCGTGGTCGGCGCCGACGTATTCGGGTTGCACCGCGTCGGAAATCTCCTCGACCAGTTCCGGCAGCCCCGGCGCCGGGTACTGGATGTCGAACAAGGCCTGCGGGAAGCCGAAGAAGTCATGGATGGTGCGCGGCCTGGCCATGGCGGTGACCGCGGTGGCATTGACGTACCAGTGCGCGGACACCATCAGGATCGCGCGCGGACGCGGCACCGCCGCGCCCACGGCACGCCAGGTTTCGGTGTAGCAGTTGCGCTCGAGCGCGTTCATGGGGCTGCCATGTCCCAGGAACACCGCCGGCATGCGACTGGTTGCTGTCATGTCACGCTCCTTGACCGGTGCCGGTGCGAGGCTTCGCACCGCAATCTTCAGGTGCCCAGCAGCTCCACCTCGAACTTGAGCGTGGCATTGGGCGGAATCACCCCGCCGGCGCCGCGCGCGCC
>SEHC01000314.1 GCA_004173415.1 Lysobacteraceae bacterium | reverse complement strand
GCTTTGCCTCAACCCGGTGGGCGATCGTCCTGGGCGATGCCAGTCCCATGCGTTCCAATGCCTCGCCGTCCGCCTTTCCAGCAACCAATGCGCGCAGCACGATGGCAAGCTTCGAAGCCCTGGTCGAGGTATTGGCCTTCAACCACCCCAGTGCTTTCACCAGGCGCTGCTCGACTTCGGTGAAATCGCTGCCCAGCGGGTAGTCGGGCAGGGTGCCGTCGGCGCGGAACGGGGCCAGCGCATCGCGCAGGCGTTGCGGTGTATTTCGCGACCACTCGGGCTCGGCGGCGAAGTCCTTGCGAAGTTTCCGCGACGCCTTCGCCTGGCCCAACAGTCCGTCCTGGAAGCGGGCATCGGTGATCGCGGCCATCGCGATCACGCAATCCTCATCGGTCTGGGCGAGCAGGTCGGCGATGCCGTATTCGTTTACGAAGATGTCGCGCAGGTGGCGCGGGATGGTGGTGTGGCCGTAGTTCCAGCGCACGTTGGATTCGCTACCTGCGCCTTCGCCACGCTGCGACCGGAACATCAGCACGCTGCGCGCGTCTTCCAGCGCGTGGGCCATGGCCACGAAGTTGTACTGCCCGCCGACGCCGGAGACGATGCGCCCGTCCTCCAGCCCATCGGAGACCGCATCGCCAAGCGCGGTGGCCATCATGCAGCTGTTGAAGAAGCGTGAGCCGACCCGCTGCAGGCGCTCCAGCGCTTCGTTGCCGCCGTAGAGCTGGTTGATCTCGCTGATCCGGCGCATGCCGATGGCGCGCCGCTGCTCATCGGGCAGGTGCCGCAACCAGCCGTAGAACGCGGGCGAGCCCAGGTAGAACGCGCCATGCAGGTATTCGCCGTCGCGCTCCAGCCGGGCCTGATCCCCCAGGTTGGCGGTGCCATTGGCCAACCTCGCCAGCAACGCTTCGTCATCGACCACCTTGCGCCGGATCACGCCGGCTTCGACCAGCCGCTTGAAGCCCTCGTTGAGCATCTCGCTGCAGCCGTACAGGCCGATGGCGAACGGATCCATGCCGCCGCTTTCGATCACCGCCGGATGGTGGGCCAGCTCCGGGTCCAGCGCGTGCAGCAGCTGTCGGTATTTTTCGTTGTCGGTGTGGCGCAGGGCCAGCGCATGCGACAGCGCATCGGCCAGTGCGCCGATGCCGATCTGCAGGGTGCCGCCATCGCGCACCAGGGCGCTGGCGTAAAGGCCGATGGCGTAGTCGGTGTCGCCCACCGGCTGGCGCGGCATTGCGAACAGCTTCGGGAACGGCCCGGGCGGCGAGATGACGAGGTCGAAGAAACTTTCCTCCACCGCCGCGGTGCCGCCGATCCAGGGCAGCTCGGGGTCGATTTCGGCCACCAGCAAGGGTCGCGGCAAACCCAGTGCGCGGATCGCATCGACGGTGTCCTGGGTGGTGTCGGTATTGCATGACATCGAAAGCCTTGGCGCCTGGCCGGGAGCCGGGTCCGGCTCGCGCGCCACCTTCTGCAGGATCGCATTGGCCCCGCGTCGGGCCACCCCCGCGGCGGACTCGGTGTAGTTGAGGCTGGTATAGCGACGCTGTGCCTGCGAGGAGTGCAGCAGCGCGCCGGACTGCATGTAGAACTCCTCGACCGTCATGTTGTCCGCAAGCGCATCGCGCTTCAGCGCATCGACGTAGCGAAGGCGTGGGAAGTCATGGCCGAAATGCCGCGAGGCGAACGGTGCGAGGAAGCGGCGCTCCAGTCCAGGCGCCGCGGTGGGCGGGTCCAGCGACAACGCCGTGTAGATTTCCAGCCGGCGCGCCGGTTCCTGCTCGATGCGCTGGCACAGCGCGTTCAACAGCCGGTGCGGCTTGCCGATGCCGAGCGGCGCGGCGATGCGCAGGGTGCCGGGAATGCGCCTGAGCAGCAGCTCCACGGCTTCATTCAGGTCGGTCAGATGTATGGTCATGGGCAAAGGGTAACGGCCCGCCCTTCAACCCGCCATGGAAAATGCGGTGGCCTTTGTGGGAGCGGCTGTTGCCGTTGTGGGAGGGGCTGAACCCACAAGAGCTGATAGCCGGGCTGGATTGCTCAATCCAGCACGTGCACCGCATCGGTCAGCCGCTTCACTTCGTCGGCGGAGTGGCTGACGTAGATGATCGGCAGGGTGGTTTCGTCGCGCACCCGCTGCAGGTACGGAATCAGTTCCTCGCGCCGGGCCTGGTCCAGCATCGAAAGCGGCTCGTCCAGCAGCAGCAGGGCCGGCTGCGAGAGCAGGGCGCGGCCCAGGGCGATGCGCTGTGCCTCGCCGCCGGAGAGATTGGCGATGCGGCGACCGAGCAGCGCGTCGATGCCCAGCAGGGCCACCACCGCATCGAAGCCGAAGCCTGCGTCCACCTCCCCGGCATGGCGTCCGTACCGCAGGTTGCCACGCACGTCCAGGTGCGGAAACAGGCGCGCGTCCTGGAACACATAGCCCACCCGGCGCCGGTGCGGGGCGATGTCGATGCCGCGGGCGCTGTCGTACAGGCGCAGGCCGTCGATCTCGATATGCCCGGCCAGAGGCTTCACCAGGCCGGCGATCGCATGCAGCACGCTGGTCTTGCCGGCGCCGGAATGGCCGCTCAGCGCGATCACCCGCGCGCTGTCCTCGATGCGCACGTGGCGCTCGAAACTTCCCCGTCGCAGGCGCAGGTCCAGCGACAGCATCAGGCGACCTCGTCTTCGCGCTGGCGCCGGGCCAGCCATTCGGACAGCAGCAGGGCGAGCAGGGAAATGCCGACCGCCACCATCGCCAGGCGCCAGATGCTGGATTCGCCGCCAGGCACCTGCAGCAGGTTGTAGACCGCCGCCGACAGCGTCTGGGTTTCGCCGGGAATGTTGGAGACGAAGGTGATCGTCGCGCCGAATTCGCCCAGCGCCTTGGCGAAGGCCAGTACCGCGCCGGCGACGATGCCGGGCCAGGCCAGGGGCAGGGTGATGGTGCGGAACACGCGCCAGGGACTGGCGCCCAGGGTCGCCGCGGCCTGCTCCAGGCGGCGGTCGGTGGCCTCGATCGACAGGCGGATCGCCCGCACCATCAGCGGGAAGCCCATGATCGCGCTGGCCAGGGCCGCGCCGGTCCAGCGGAAGGCGAAGTCGATGCCGAAGCGCGCGAGGAACCGGCCGATCTCGCCCTGGCTGCCGAAATTGACCAGCAGCACATAGCCCACCACCACCGG
>SEHC01000313.1 GCA_004173415.1 Lysobacteraceae bacterium | reverse complement strand
CGCAGCGACGGCAAGTTGCCCTTGATCCCCAGTGGCACCCTGAGCATGCGCAAGGTGGCCGACGCGGAAGTGGGCAGCGGCGCGCAGAAGCGCAGCGTCCAGCTGCTGGCCATGACCGGAGTCGGCCTGACCCCCACCTTCGCCTGGGCCACCACCGGCGCAGAGCCGCGCCTCTTCGCCTTCATCTACCCGGGTTTCCTGCAGCTGATAGAAAAGGGCTGGGAGGGCAGCGCCGATGCGCTGGAGCAGCGCCAGAAGCTGGCCGAGGGCGAATCGCTGCTCGGCATGCAGCAACGCCTGGCCCATCCCTTGCCCGGCACAACCCTGATCCGCAATGCGCGCGTGTTCGACAGCGAGAAGGCCGTGCTCGGGCCGGCCTCCGACCTGCTGCTCAGGGAAGGGCGCATCGTCTCGATCGCCAACGCCGGTGGCGAGCTGGCCGCGGCCGACCATGTCATCGACGCCGGTGGCAAGGTGCTGCTCCCCGGCCTGTTCGACATGCATGCCCATTTCGGCCCCTGGGACGGGGGCCTGCACCTGGCGACCGGGGTCACCACGGTCCGCGACATGGGCAACGACAACGCGACCCTGCAGCAACTGATGGCGCAGTTGAAGGAAGGCAAGCTGCTCGGTCCGGACGTCGTGCCTGCCGGCTTCATCGAAGGCGAAAGCAAGATGTCGGCGCGCAACGGCTTCGTCATCAAGAACCTGGCGGAGGCCAGGAAGGCGGTCGACTGGTATGCCGACCATGGCTATCCGCAGATCAAGGTCTACAACTCCTTCCCGCGCGAGCTGCTGCGCGAAACCGCCGCCTATGCCCATGAGCGCGGCTTGCGGGTCAGCGGCCACGTGCCGGCGTTCATGCGTGCGGAGGACGTGGTCGAACAGGGCTACGACGAGATCCAGCACATCAACCAGCTGATGCTGAACTTCTTCGTCACCCCGCAGACCGACACGCGCACCCTGGAGCGCTTCTACCTGGTGGCCAAGAAGACCGCCGGGCTGGACCTGCACTCGCCCCCCGTGCAGGACTTCATTGCCCTGCTGGCCAGCAAGCAGATCGTGGTCGACCCGACCCTGGCCACCTTCGAGTTCATCCACAAGCGCGACGGCCAGCAGTCGCCGATCATCGCCGACGTCGCCGACCACCTGCCGCCGGACATCCAGCGCAGCCGCCGGGTTGCCGAGATGGACATTCCCGACGACGCGACCGCGGCCCTGTACACCCGCTCGTTCGACAAGCTGGTCGAGTTCGTCGGCCGCATGTACACGGCCGGGGTGCCGGTGGTCGCCGGCACCGACGAACTTCCCGGCTTCACCCTGCAGCGAGAGCTGGAGCTTTATGCGAAGGCCGGCATCAGCCCGGCGCAGGTGCTGCAGATCGCCACCTGGAACGCGGCCAAGTACACCGGCACGCTGCAGGATCGTGGCTCGGTCACAGTCGGCAAGCGCGCCGACCTGGTGCTGGTCGAGGGCGATCCCACCACCGACATCTCGGACATACGCAAGGTCGCGCTGGTGATCGCCGGCGGCAGGGCCTATTACCCTTCCGAGATCAACGAGGCGCTGGGGATCAAGCCGTTCGCCGAGCCGGTGCGGGTGAAGTCGGCGGAATAATAGTGGATGGCCAACGCATCCCGGGTAAGCGAGCGCTGCCGGGACGTTTCTGCTGTTGTTTTGCAGGTCCGAGCTTGCTCGGATGCCTTTGATTCGGTGCCAGGAGCGGTTGTTTTGTAGGTCCGAGCTTGCTCGGATGCCTTTGATTCTGTGCCAGGAGCGGTTGTTTTGTAGGTCCGAGCTTGCTCGGATGCCTTTGATTCTGTGCCAGGAGCATCCGAGCAAGCTCGGACCTACAAGGACGGAGCATCCGGGCAAGCTCGGACCTACAAGGACAGAGCATCCGAGCAAGCTCGGACCTACAAGGACAGAGCATCCGAGCAAGCTCGGAACCATTCTTTGGCATGCGGGAGGGGCTGCAGATCTGGCGGTATTGCCAGCGGCTCCGATGCGGTGTCTGATGTCGCATTACCCAGGGAGCAGACGGCCATGGCCACCGCATACGACTTCGACGCCATCGACATCGATGGGAAAACCGTGTCCTTGGCCGACTACCGTGGCAAGGCGCTGCTGGTGGTCAACGTGGCCTCCAAGTGCGGCTTCACCTCCCAGTACGCGGGCCTGGAGAAGCTTTGGCAGGACTACCGCGACCGCGGCCTGGTGGTGCTCGGCTTCCCGTGCGACCAGTTCGGCAGCCAGGAACCGGGCAACGAGGAAGAGATCAAGAATTTCTGCTCGCTGACCTACGACGTGGACTTCCCGATGTTCGCCAAGGTCGAGGTCAACGGCGCCGGCGCCCATCCGCTGTGGAAATGGCTGAAGAAGGAAAAGGGAGGCCTGCTGGGGATCGACGCGATCAAGTGGAACTTCACCAAGTTCCTGGTCGGCCGCGATGGCAGGCCGGTCAAGCGCTATGCGCCCACCGACAAGCCCGAGTCTATCGCCGGCGACATCGAGTCCGCGCTTGCCTGAGGTCCGCATGGCGCTGCCGCCCGCAAGCCCGTTCGTGATCACCTATGCGCAGGCGGACTATGGCTTGCGGGCGCATGTCAGCGGGATCAACGGCGACCTGGAGACCACGCTGGCCTACTGGCGCGACATCGCCGCCCAGGTGCGACGGCTGCGGCCGAACGCCGTGCTGGTGGTCGACGACATGGACGGCGACCCGCCACCGCCCGAGGAACTGCTGAGCTTCGTGCTGTCGATGAAGGGCGAGGGCATGGAAGGGATTCGCATCGCCTACGTGGAAAAAGACACCCTGCATATCCCGAAGGTGGAGCTGGCCGGATTGCTGGCCAACGAGCATGGCTTCGATGCGCGGATCTTCGACCGCGAGCAGGCCGCGCTGGCCTGGCTCCGCTACGGCGAACGCTGACTGCCGGCGGGTCGCTTCAGTACGTCCTCGGGCAGCAGGGCGAGGATCTCGCCGATGAAACCCTCCAGCATCTCCGCCGAATAGCCGCGGTGGACGTGGGCAATCCTGCCGTCGCGCCCGATCACGAACATGTTCGGCAGCGCCTGCACGCCGTATTGGTCGCTGGCCGCGCCCTTGGCGTCATGCACGTAGTCGAGCTGGAAGTCCCGGTTGGCGCGGAGCACGCCGAGGAAATCCTGGCGTGG
>SEHC01000312.1 GCA_004173415.1 Lysobacteraceae bacterium | reverse complement strand
GGAACCCTTCCACTATCCAGTGCTTCACCCACTCGTCGCGCTCCGACTGCGGGACCCGCCAGGTCTGCTCGAAATAACGCAGCACCCGCAGGTTGTTGAGCGGATGGATGTCGCTGGCCACCAGCTGGGCCAGGCTGCGCACCCGGGCGCGGGCGCGGGCGGTCATCGGCAGCAGGGGTGGCGAAGGCCAGGCCTCGTCCAGGTATTCCAGGATGGCGAGCGACTGGCGGATGACGCGGACCCCATGGACCAGGGTGGGAACCAGCTGCTGCGGATTGACCGCCACGTACTGCGGCTGGTGCTGCTCGCCGCCGTCACGGACCAGGTGCACGGGCAGCGTCTGGTAGCCGAGCCCTTTCAGGTTCAAGCCGATGCGGACCCGGTAGGCGGCGCTGGAGCGCCAATAGGAATACAGGCGCAGTTGCTCGCTCATGCAGGCAATCCCGGGCAATCCTTTGGGTGGGTGGACGGGCTGTCCTGCATTGGTCGGGAACCTGCGCGGCTGGACCTGTATTTGTGCCCTTGCCGGGTTTCAGGGCAAGGGTTGCTGTTCGATCCGCTGCTCGATCGCACCAAATATGTGACTTCCATCACTATTTTTCATTTCGATCCGGACCACGTCGCCGAACTTCATGAAGGGCGTGCTCGGCTTGCCGTCGCGCAAGGTTTCGACCGTGCGCTGCTCGGCGAAGCAGGAGGCCCCCCTCGAGGTGTCCTGGTTGGCGATGGTGCCGGAGCCGACCAGAGTGCCGGCCGACAGCGGCCGGGTCCTGGCCGCATGCGCCACCAGTTGGGAAAAATCGAACTGCATGTCCTCGCCCGCTTCCGGGGCACCGAACCATTGGCCGTTGATATGGGTCAGCAGCGGCAGGTGGACCTTGTTGTCGCGCCAGGCATCGCCCAGTTCGTCGGGAGTGACGAATACGGGTGACAGCGCCGAGCGCGGCTTGGACTGGAGGAAGCCGAAGCCCTTGTTCAATTCGGCCGGGATCAGGTTGCGCAAGGAGACATCGTTGACCAGGCCGATCAACTGGATATGGCCGGCGGCCTGGGCCGGGCTGACGGCCATCGGCACGTCGTCGGTGACCACCACGATCTCGGCCTCCAGGTCGATGCCGTAGTCCTCGCTGACCACGCGAACGGGCTCGCGGGGGCCGTGGAAGCCGGCGCTGGTGGCCTGGTACATCAGCGGATCGGTGTAGAAGCTTTCCGGCACTTCAGCGCCACGGGCGCGGCGTACCCGCTCCACGTGCGGCAGGTAGGCACTGCCATCGAGGAATTCGTAGGCACGCGGCAGCGGTGCGGCCAGCGCATTGGAATCCAGGTCGAAGACGCCATCGGCCTCGCCCCGGTTGAGCGATTCGGACAGGGCATTCAGCCGCGGCGCCAGGTTCGACCAGTCCTCGAGCGCGGCCTGCAGGGTCGCGGCGATGCCCTCGGCCCGGACTGCCCGGGTCAGGTCCTTCGAAACCACGATCAGGGTGCCGTCGCGGCCACCTTCCTTCAATGAACCCAGTTTCATGCGTGCTCCCCCGGGATCCTCCCGGCTTATCGTTTCAATTGTAACTAGCGCTGCGCCGACATGCCTTCGCTTTCTTCCGCGTCGCCCTGGAAGTTGCCGCGGCGATAGGTCAGCACCAGGGTGTCGCGATAACCGTAGTCGGCCTCGGGCCGGATCGGCGTGGACTCGTGGATGACGCGGGCGTCGTCGAGCAGCATCAGCGTCCACGGCTGGGTCAGGGTAAAGCGCTGGCCATCGGGTCCGTTGGCATCGAACACGCGGGTCTCGCCGCCCGTGACTCCCTGCCGGTCCACCAGCAGCACGGCCACGAAGTCGACCCCGTCGCGATGGGCGCCCTCCGGCGTCGGACGGCCAATGCCGTCGGCGGTATCGATGCGGAACTGGTGTGCTTCGACGTACCAGGGCTGCTCGCCGGCCACGCTGTCGAAGGCCGCGCCGAGGCGCCGCAGCAGGCGGCCCCAGGCCGGCTGCTCGACGATCGCCGGGTGCATGGGCTCGAACCAGCGGCGCATGCCGCCATGCAGGGCGTTGTACTCCAGCGACTGCCAGTGCGCCCGGTGCGGCGCCTGGACCAGTACGTCGCGATCGAGCACGAAGCAGGAATGGCGGCGCTTGCGATAACTGCCGCCGTCCTTGAGATAGTGGTCCGGCTGCAGGTCGTCCCAGCCCGGCCTGAGCAGGTCCAGCTCACCCCGATCGAAACCGCACAGCGACTCCACTCCCGAAGGCGCCAGCACCGCGTAGCCGCGCCCGCGCAACCGATCGGGCACTGCCGCCGGCTCGCTGAAGGGGGGAAGGAAGGTGGCGACCATGGTTCAGTTCACTCCCGGGGCAGGCATGCGCCGTCACATGCCGGAAACGCAAAAAACCCGCGCTGGGCGGGTTTTCTGCAACCGGGGCGTGGTGCCTCCCCGGCGATGGCTTGCAATATCGAAGTGGCTGCCCCGGATGGATTCGAACCACCGAATGCCTGAGTCAGAGTCAGGTGCCTTACCGCTTGGCGACGGGGCAACAGGGACTTCAATGGAACACTTTCTAGCAGAAGCCGGCCCGATGCAAGCCGGCTCCGTGGAACCTTGCAGATTAACGCTTCGAGAACTGGGTGGCACGGCGCGCCTTGTGCAGGCCGACCTTCTTGCGCTCGACTTCGCGGGCGTCGCGGGTCATGAAACCGGCCTTGCGCAGCTCGCTCTTGAGGGTCTCGTCGTACTCGACCAGCGCGCGGGCGATGCCCAGGCGGATGGCGCCGGCCTGGCCGGTGGTGCCGCCGCCAGCGGCGGTGACCTTGATGTCGAAGCTCTCGGTGTTCTTGGTCAGCTCCAGCGGCTGGCGCACGATCATGCGCGCGGTCTCACGGCCGAAGAACTCGTCCAGCGGACGGTCGTTGACGGTGATGATGCCGGTACCCTTGCGCAGGAACACGCGGGCGGTGGAGGACTTGCGACGGCCGGTGCCGTAATTCTGGGCCGAGCTTTTATTGGGGGCGGTTGCCATGATCAGATATCCAGGACTTGCGGCTGCTGGGCGGCGTGCGGGTGGTTGGGGCCTGCGTAGACCTTGAGCTTGCGGTACATCTCGCGGCCCAGGGTGTTCTTCGGCAGCATGCCCTTGACCGCGATCTCGATGACGCGCTCGGGGTGGCGCTCAAGCGCCTGGCCCAGGGT
>SEHC01000311.1 GCA_004173415.1 Lysobacteraceae bacterium | reverse complement strand
GTCTCCAGCTTCGGCAAGACCTACCACTGCACCGGCTGGAAGGTCGGTTACGCGATCGCCCCGGCGGCGCTGAGCGCGGAGTTCCGCAAGGTCCACCAGTACAACACCTTCACCACCTTCTCCCCGGCCCAGCATGCATTCGCGGCGATGATCCGCGACGAACCCGAACACTACGAACAACTGGGTGCGTTCTACCAGGACAAGCGCGACCACTTCCGCGAGCAGCTGCTGGCCACGCGGTTGCAGCCCTTGCCGGTGCCGGGCGGCTACTTCCAGCTGGTCGACTATTCGGCGGTCAGCGACCTGGCCGACACCGAGTTCGTCAAATGGCTGACCATCGAACATGGCGTGACCGCGATCCCGCTGTCGCCGTTCTACCAGTCGCCGCCGCCCGGCCAGCGCCTGGCCCGGCTGTGCTTCGCCAAGAACCAGGCCACGCTGGATGCGGCCATCGAGCGGCTGCTGCGCCTGTGAGCGCCAGCACCGCGATGTTTCCGTCGCCTTGTCCGCTGTCGCGGACCGCGGGTTGCAGGGAGATCGAATGATGCAGGACCTGAGGATCTCGCTGGTGCAGGGTGCGACCCGCTGGCATGACCCGGCCGCCAACCGCGAGTACTACGGCGGACTGCTGGGGCCGCTGGCCGGCGCCACCGACCTGGTGATCCTGCCGGAGACCTTCACCAGCGGCTTCAGCAACGAGGCCATCGATGAAGCCGAAGGCATGGACGGCCCGACCGTGGCCTGGATCCGCGCGCAGGCTGCGTCGCTGGACGCGGCGGTGACCGGCAGCGTGCAGTTGCGGGCCGAAGGGGGCGTGTTCAACCGGCTGCTGTGGGCAACGCCCGACGGCGGCCTGCAGCACTACGACAAGCGCCATCTGTTCCGCTATGCCGGCGAGCACAAGCGCTACGCGGCCGGCGACCAGCGCCTGAGCGTGGAGTGGAAGGGCTGGCGGATCAATCCGCTGGTCTGCTACGACCTGCGCTTCCCGGTCTATTCGCGCAACCGCTACGACGTCGAACGCGAGGCGGAGCTGGATTTCGACCTGCAGATTTTCGTCGCCAACTGGCCGGCGGCCCGCGCTTATGCGTGGAAGACCCTGCTGCGCGCCCGCGCGATCGAGAACCTGTGCTACGTGGCCGCAGTCAACCGGGTCGGCGTCGACGGCAATGGCCTGGAATATTCCGGCGACAGCGCGGTGATCGATTTCCTCGGCCAGCCGCTGATCGAAACCATGGGCGAGGAAGGCGTGGTCGGCAGCGTGATCTCCGCCGCGGCGCTGGCCGGGCACCGGCAGCGATTCCCGGCGATGCTGGACGGGGACCGCTTCTCGCTGGCCTGATCCCCGCATGCCCCGCCCGTGCCTCGAAGCTTCGCGCGCCAGCAGGGCGCTCGCGCCATGACCGCGGACGGCAGCGGCCAGCTCTGGACCATCGGCCATTCGGTGCGGCCCAGGGAGGAGTTCGTGGCCATGCTGGAGGCGGCGCGGATCGAGGTGCTGGCCGACGTGCGCCGGTTCGCCGGCTCGCGCCGCAATCCGCAGTTCGGTGGCCAGGCGTTGGCCGCGACGCTGGCCGGAGCGGGCATCGACTACGTGCCGATGCCGCAGCTCGGCGGGCGCAGGTCCGCGCGCGCGGATTCGCCCAACGTGGCCTGGCGCAACGCCGGCTTCCGCGGCTATGCCGACTATATGCAGACGGTGGAGTACCAGGGGGCCCGCGCGCGCCTCGCCGGGCTGGCCACGCGCGCGCGGGTGGCGGTGATGTGCGCCGAAGCGATGTGGTGGCAGTGCCATCGCAGCCTGATCGCCGATGACTTCAAGGCCGGGGGCTGGCGGGTGGTCCACCTGCTGGGGCCGGGCCGCGATCAGGAACATCCCTATACCGGCGCGGCGCGCATCGTCGACGGGCGACTGGATTACACCGCCGCTGGCGAGGACGGCGGCCAGCACTCCCTGTTCCCCTAGCCAGGACTGGAGGCGCGGATCGCGGCGGACCGGGCAGCGAAACCGGGCTGGCGGCCCGGCAACTGGGGGGAGAAGCTCAGTTCCAGCGAGGTGTGGAACGGCGCGCGCGGCGGTACCGCCAGTTGCTTGCCGGCGACGTATTTGCGCAGGCAGAGGCCGATCGGCGAATCGCCTTGCAGCCAGGTACGCACGACCTTGCCGGCGGCATCCAGTTCCATCACCACCACGAAGGGCGACAGGTCGGGGCGCGGCGTGGCGCAGGCGGCGGTGCCTTCCTCCAGCAGCCCGGCCTGGGCCTCGCGCATGCGCGTGGCTTCGGTGCCGGCCAGCGAGGCTTCGTCCCGGTCCGCCAGCGACTTGGCCTCGGCGTACTCCAGGACGGAGGCGGCTTCGGCTTCGGCGGCGGGGCTGGCCACGGCCAGGGTCAAGGCCAGGGTCAAGGCCAAGGCGTGCAGCAGTGGAAATTTCATCGTCGGACTTCCCATGGGCACCGGTCAACGATAACCGGCGGCCTGCAACTCGAACAGTTCGGCATAGCGTCCGTTCTGCGCCAGCAATTCCTCGTGGGTGCCGCTGGCCTCCAGCTGGCCCTGTTCCAGCACCAGGATCCGGTCGGCCATGCGCACGCTGGAGAAGCGGTGCGAGATCAGCACCGCGGTGCGCTCGTCGGACAACTCCTTGAAGCGCTGGAAGACCTCGAATTCGCTGCGCGCGTCCAGCGCCGCGGTCGGCTCGTCCAGGATCATGACCTGGGCATCGCGCATGTAGGCGCGGGCGATGGCGATCTTCTGCCACTGGCCGCCCGACAGGTCCACGCCGGTCTTGAAGCGGCGGCCGATCAGCTGGTCGTAGCCATTGGGCAGGGTGGCGATGACCTCGTCGGCCATCGCCCGCCGGGCCGCGTCCCGGATCCGGGCCTTGTCGTCCATCGCGTCGATCTGGCCGACCCCGATGTTCTCGCCGGCGGTCAGGTGATAGCGCACGAAATCCTGGAAGATCACCCCGATGTTGGCGCGCAGCTGGTCGATGTCGTAGTCGCGCAGGTCCACGCCATCGAGCAGGATGCGGCCCTCGTCGGGGTCGTAGAGGCGGGCCAGCAACTTCACCAGGGTGGTCTTGCCGGCCCCGTTCTCGCCGACCAGGGCCAGCACTTCGCCGGCGCGCAGTTCGAAGCTCAGGTGGCGCACCGCCCAGCGCTCGGCGTCCGGGTAGCGGAAGCCCACGTCCTCGAACACGAAGCCGCG